>DATFUQ010000001.1:0-15992 GCA_035260745.1 Lacunisphaera sp.
TATTTTTTGTCGGCGAGAAAGCAGCCGAGCGTGTAGATCTCGCGCACCTGCGCTTCGTAGGTCAGCGCCGGGTCGTTCATCACCCGCTCCATCTCGGCCGCGAAGTGCGCGTAATCCAGCGCCGTGAAATCCCCGAAGAACAGCAGGTTGAACTGTGGACTGTGCACATCGGGCGCCGGCCGGCCGTGGACTTTCAGCCGGACCTTCGGCATGACGGCATAGGCCGCGAGGAGGATCGTCATCAGGCTGAAGCCGATGAGCACGATCAGCGGCAGCTGGGAGCCGGCCTTCATGGCCTGGGGTGCCGCGAGTGTGACCACGATGGAGGCCATCGTGAGGAGCATATTGGCCTTCAAGTCGGCCATGCTGCTCAGCTGCACGTGGTGGGCGCGGGTCTGTTGCAGCAGGTAGTTGATCTCGTTGCCGGGCGTGGTGATTTTCATGGACGCGCCTGATTGGTGGGGGATTATCGGGAGAAGCTTAGCTGTCCGCGGGCCTTCCCGCGAGAATTATTCCGCGTTCACCGGGCCGCGCCCGGGCTTTTCTTTTGCCCAAAGCCGGCTATGGTGGCGGGAGATGTTTGCCGACCTGCTCCAGTTGATCACCCGCCGCCCGCCGGAGGTTTATGAACATGCCTTCGTCGAGGAGGTGCATGTGCGCCGGCCGGTGCCCCGCAACCCGCGGGCGGAGAAATTCATCCTTATCTGCTGGGGCCTCATCGCGGTGAAGCATGTCGCGGTCATCTGGGCCGTGCACCACTACGCTGTGCCGTTCCACCAGCTCTGGATCAACTTCCCGACGTTCCTGCTCGGGTTGATCGCCACCCTCGCCTACTACTGGGCGGAGTGAGGGGGGTCCGATATTTTCGATTTTAGATTCTCGATTTTCGATTGAGGATTCCTGATTTTACCCCTTGGCCCGACCCGGGTGTCGCTTTTCTCCCAATCCAAAATCCCCAATCAAAAAATGCCCCGCGTCCCCGGACTCCGCAGCAACTACGACAAAACCGGCCGCCTCTACTATTTTGGCCGCCTGCTGGACAAAATCCGGCTGCACGCCGCCGGCAAACTCCCCGCCGATTACCACGGCAATCTCGGTATCGGGTTCGACGGCCGCTGCTGCGCCTTCTTGCGCGTGCCCTACGCCGAGGTGAAGGCCCGCGTGCTGGCGGGCGGCACCGACGAGGAAATTCTCACGTGGTGCTTCGAGCGCGGCGGCGCGCGCACCGACGACGAGTGCGCGTGGTGGAACAACTTCATGACCAAGCGGGGCTGGCGGGATGAGGCCAGCGCGCTCCTGCAAAAGCGCATTGTGGAGCTCGGCCTCACCGGCAAACCCATCGAGACTTTTTTTGACCTCAATGAATTCGACGAGGGCCGCGACCCCGTCGCCACCCGGGCGTGGTTGAAGTAAGGCGTCATGAGTCCGTGGAAAAAACGCCTCGCGTGGCTGCTCTCCGTCCTGAGCGTGTTGCTGTTGATCGTGGTGGCGGCCGTGGTGTGGGGCTGGTGGCAGATGCGTGGCAGCCGGCCGCAACTCGACGGCGAGCGGGTCGTCGCGGGCCTGGGGGCCCCGGTGCAGGTGGCGCGGGACGCCCTGGGCGTGCCGACCATCACAGGAGCCACGCGCTCCGATGTCGCCCGCGCCACGGGTTTCCTCCACGCGCAGGACCGGTTTTTCCAGATGGACCTGCTGCGCCGGCGCGGGGCCGGGGAACTGTCCGAGCTCTTCGGCCGGGCGGCGCTCGCGCTTGATCAAAGCGCGCGGCTGCACGGTTTTCGCCGGCTGGCGGAGAAAATCGTGGCGCAGGCCAGCCCGGCCGAGCGCGCGACCTTGCAGGCCTACACCGCCGGCGTGAACTCCGGCCTCGCGGCCCTGGACAAAATTCCGTGGGAATACCTCGTCATTCGCACGAGACCGGCGTCGTGGCGCGAGGAAGACTCGTTGCTCTGTGCTTTCGCCATGTGGTTCGACCTGCAGGACTACACGGGCTCGTTCGAATTGAACCGCGACGCGCTCCGCCGGGCCATGGGCGAGGCCGCGCTGGATTTTCTCGCCCCGCGCGGCAATTCCTGGGACGCCGCGCTCGACGGCAGCACCTTTGCGCCCCCGCCCCTGCCCCCGTTGCAGCTCAAGCCGCCCGCGGGTGCGGGCACCGCCGCACTCTCACCCGGCGAACCTGCCGGGAAGCAGGTGCCCGGCTCCAACGCCTTTGCGCTCAGCGGCGCGCATACCGCCACCGGCGCGGCCATGCTCGCGAATGACATGCACCTCGACCTTGGCGTGCCCAACATCTGGTATCGCGCCGTATTTCAATGGACGGACGAGACCGGGCCCCACCGCGTGGTCGGCGTCAGCCTGCCGGGCTGGCCCTCGATGGTCGTCGGAAGCAACGGCCGGGTGGCCTGGGGATTTACCGACGCCTACGTGGACACCACCGACTTGGTCTATGTCGAGACCGACAACATCGCCCAGAGCCATTATCGCACCGCCCGGGGCTGGGTGCAAATCGAGGAGCGGCATGAGGAAATCCGCATCAAGGGCGAAGCCGCGGTGCCTTTCACCGCCCGCTGGACCGAGTGGGGCCCGATCCTGAGCGGCCCCCAGGACGGCCGCTACCTGGCTCTCCGCTGGAGTGCCCACGACGCCGAATCGACCAACCTGCATTTCCTGGAAATGGAAACCGTGCGCACCACGGCCGCCGGTGTTGACCTCGCCCATCGCGCCGGCTTCGCGAACGAGAACATGCTGATCGCCGACGCCGATGGCGTCATCGCCTGGACCATCCTGGGCAAAATCCCGCAGCGCACCGGTTACGCCGGCCGCCTGCCGGTCTCTTGGGCCTACGGCGACCGTCACTGGGACGGCTGGCTCAAGCCGGAGGATACTCCGGTCATCATCAATCCCTCAGAGGGCCTGCTGTGGACCGCCAACAATCGCGCGTTGGGCGGCGAGGCCTACGCCAAGCTCGGCGACAGCGGCTACGACGACGGCCCGCGCGCACACCAGATTCGTGACGACCTCCGCGCCCTCGTGGCCTCCGGCAAAAAGGCCGCGCCCGGCGACCTGCTGGCCATCCAGCTCGATGACCGCGCGATCTTCCTGGAGCGGTGGCAGAAATACCTGCTCGAAATCCTGACCGACGGGGCCGTCGCGGGGAAAAAATCCCGCGGCTGGCTGCGCGACGCCGTGCGCCAGTGGAACGGCCGCGCCAGCGCCGACTCCGCGGCCTACCGCCTGGTGCGGGCGTTTCGCGGCCATGTGGCCGAACGGGCCTTCGCGCCGTTTATCGAGTCGTCCCAAGCCCACTACGCCGCCTTCAACTACCGCAATTTCATCTACGAGGACTCGCTCTGGCAGCTGGTGCATGAACAGCCGGCCGGTCTTCTCAATCCCGCCCATGCCTCATGGGGGTCGCTCCTGCTCGCGGCGGCCGACGATGTCGTGGCTGATTCCGACAAGGCCGGCCTGCCGCCCGCCCGTTTTGTCTGGGGCGCGCATAACACGCTCGCCATGCAGCATCCCTTCGGCCGTTTCCTGCCCGCGTTCGTGGCCCGGCTGCTCGACATGCCCGCGGTGCCGCTGCCCGGCGACTCGGACATGCCCCGCGTGCAGAACCGGAGTTTCGGCGCCAGCGAGCGGCTGGTCGTGTCGCCCGGGCACGAGGATCAAGGCATCTTCCACATGCCCGGCGGCCAGAGCGGGCATCCGCTGTCGCCTTATTACCGCACCGGCCATGAGGCGTGGGTGAAGGGCGAGCCGACCCCGCTCCTTCCAGGCCCGGCACAGCACACCCTCGTGCTGAAGCCGCAATAATCGTTCTCGTTCCTCGTTCTCTTTCTCCTAATCTCGCCGCCATGCCGCTCCACATTCTTTTCCATCCGCTCGGGGCCCACGTGCTGACGCATCTCCGTGACAAGACCACCAAGCCCGTGCTGTTCCGTACGCTGAGCTACCAGATCGCGCTGCTGCTGGCGCTTGAGGCCACGCGCGACCTCGCCACGGAGGAGAAGCCCATCGAGACACCGCTCGAGCCGGCGACGGGCCGGGTGCTCGCCAAGCACCTGGTCGTCGTGCCGATTTTGCGCGCGGGCCTCGGCATGCTGCAGCCGTTCCACGATATTTTCCCCGATGTGTCCGTCTGCTACGTCGGCCTCGAACGCGACCACACGACCGCCGTGGCGCGCAACTATTATTGCAAACTTCCGCCGCTCACCGGCACGCGCGTGATTGTGGTGGATCCGATGCTCGCCACCGGCGGCTCGGCGGCGCAGGCCATCGAGGTCGTCAAGGCCGCGGGTGGGAAGGAAATCGTTTTCGTCTGCATCGTCGCTTCGCCCGAGGGCGTGGCCGTGATGCAAAAAGCCCATCCCGAGGTGCCCATCCACGCCGGGGCGCTCGACCGCGCGCTCAACAGCCGCAAATACATTCTGCCCGGCCTCGGCGACTTCGGCGACCGGCTCTACGGGACTTAGGCCAGCTGCGGCACGACGAACGGGGCACGATAGTTGCGCGTGAGCATGGCATTCGCCGCGCTGGCGCAACTCTACGACGTGAACTTGGAAAAGGAATTTCCCGCCACAATGGGCGGGATCGAGGCGAAGCTGGCGTCGCGTTAATCCAGCCAGTCGCCCGTCGCCTGCGCGGTTTGGGCCGCCGCCGCCAGCAGGCCAAACAGAATGATCCGGTGCATGGTCATGGGAGGTTTCCGCCCGTCCGGGCATTCCATTTTTTCGTGTTCATTCGCCGTATTCGCGGGCAATTTCACTGCAATGACCATTGAACGACCGGGCCTGATTGTCGCCGACGGCTGGAAGGACTACCAGTTGCTCGACTGCGGCATGGGGATGAAGCACGAGCAATGGGGCCCCTACACGCTGGTGCGGCCCGACCCGCAGATCATCTGGCCGCGCACCGGCGGCAACGGCCGTTGGGAAAACTGGGACGGCTTCTACCACCGCAGCGAGAGCGGCGGCGGCAAATGGGAATACCGCCAGAAGCTGCCCGACCACTGGAGCATCCGTTATGGCGCGCTGACCTTCAAGATCCACCCCACCAGCTTCAAGCATACCGGGCTCTTCCCCGAGCAGGCGGTGAACTGGGACTGGTTCACCGGCTTGATCCAGGCGGCCCGCGCCAGCGGCCGCGAAGTGAGCGTGCTGAATCTCTTCGGCTACACCGGCGCCGCCACGGTCGCCGCCGCCTCTGCCGGCGCCAGCGTCTGCCACGTGGACGCCGCCGAGGGCATGGTGAAGTGGTGCAAGGAAAACGCCGCGCTCTCCGGCCTCGCCGCGGCGCCCGTCCGCTACATCGCCGACGACTGCCTGAAATTCGTGCGCCGCGAGATCAAGCGCGGCCGGCGCTACGACGCCATCATCATGGATCCCCCGACCTACGGCCGCGGCAGCACCGGGGAGATGTGGAAGCTCGAGGACCACCTCTGGGAGTTGTTGAGCGAGTGCAAGCAGGTGCTGAGCGACCGGCCGTTGTTTTTCCTGATCAACGCCTACACCGCCCGCCTCTCCCCCACCGTGGTCATCAACCTGCTCGCCGGCCTGATGTCCGGCGCGGGCGGCCGGCTCTCTGGCGGCGAGGTCGGCCTGCCGGTCAAGCGCGACGGAAAAATCCTGCCCTGCGGCATCTTCGGCCGCTGGGAGGCCACGACTTGAAACCATCCCGCCGGTTCCCCTTTCTTCTCCTGATCCTCGCCGGCCACGCCCTCGCGGCGGAGCCCGCCCCGGCCTCAGTCAAACACCCGGCCCGGTGGCGCGACCTGTTTCGCACGAGCGCCTTCAGCATCGTCTCGGAGAACGACAAGTATTTCGCCGGCACCGACCGGCACTACACCAACGGCCTGAAACTTTCCTTCCTCGGCGAGACCCGGGTGGATGAATCGCCGGCCCTGCTGCAAAAGATCGTCGAGTTTGTGCCCACGCTCAACAACGAGACCGCGCGGCGGCAGACCTACAAGGTTGGCGTTTCGCTCGGCCACAACACCTACACCCCCGGGGACACCGACACGACTGCGCCGATTCCGGACGACCGGCCCTACGCGGGCTGGCTCTACGGCGCGCTGACCTTCCAGGCGCAGAGCGATGACGCCCGGCTGTTGCGGGTGGTGGAGCTTTCCCTCGGCATCGTCGGCCCCTCGGCGCTCGGCCGGCAGGTGCAGAACAATTTCCACCATTTGATCAACGTCGCGCGCGCCAATGGCTGGACCAACCAGCTGCATGACGAGCCCGGCCTCATCCTCTCATGGGAACGCCGCTACCGGGTTGGCCGGATCGCGCTGCCCATCCCGGGATTCGAGTCGGACTTCATCGCCCGCGGGGGCGTGTCCCTTGGCAACATCCGCACCAACGTCGCCGCCGGTTTCGCCGTGCGCGTCGGCTGGCGGCTGCCGCCCGACTTTGGCGCCGACCTCATCCGCCCGGCCGGCGGCGGCCTGGTGTCGGCGCACCGCTTCAGCGCTTATTTCTTCGGCAGCGGCGAGACCCGCGCTGTTGCCCGCGACATCTTCCTCGATGGCAACACCTGGCGCGACAGCCTCTCGGTGGCCAAGCGCCCCGTAGTCGCCGACCTGAACCTCGGCCTGGTGCTGCGCATGCCGCTGACCGGCGCGCGGTTGAAGGGCCTCCAGCTCACCTACACCCAGAATTACCGCACGAAGGAATTTTACGGCCAATTGCAGCGCGATGTGTTTGGCTCCGTCGGTATCACCTTCCTTTTTTAGCCATGCCCTCCCCCGCCGATTCCTACCTCGCCACCGCCACCGCCATGCTGCAGAAGGCCTGCGCGCAGAACGCGCCGGTGCTGAAAAAACTCGGCCCGATCATCGGCGAATCCCTGGCGAAGGGCGGCGTGCTGCACCTCTTCGGCAGCGGCCACAGCGAGATCATCGCCCGCGAAATCATCGGCCGCGCCGGTGGTCTCGTCTGCATCAACGGGATCGCCGACCCGACGGGTGGATTCATTGAGAACATCGTCGGCTACGGCACCAAGCTGGCCGAGCGCTACGACCGCGCCCACGGCCTGCTGTCCGGCGAGACCATCATCGTCATTTCCAACTCCGGCAAAAACTCCTCGCCCATCGAGGTGGCGCTTTACGCCAAATCGAAGGGCCTGCACGTCGTGGGCCTTGCTTGCGTCGAGATGTCGAGGTCCGCCGCCACCGTCCACCCCGGCGGAAAAAAGCTGCACGAGGTCGCCGACCACGTGCTCGACAATTGCGGCGTGCCCGGCGACGCAATCACGCCGGTGGCCGACGGCGTCATGGCCGGCCCGACCTCGACGCTCATCGGCGCCACGCTGCTCAATCTGCTTTCGCTCGAGGTCATCGCCTGGCTCAAGGCCGGCGGCCACCCGCTGCCCATCCTCCGCAGCCAGAACCTGCCCAACGCCATCGAATACAACCGCGAGCTAGGCCGGAAATACAAGGGCCGGCTCAGCCGCCAGCTGGCGTGAGCCGATTTACCACAACGACACGATGGCACCACGCTTGCCTGTGGTTTAACGTTGTGTCGTAGTGCCGTGGTGGTGAAAAACGGATTCAAGATCGGCGTTGATGGCGGCGGCACGAAGACGGAATGCATCCTCGTCGATGCGCATGGCGAGATTGTCGCCCGCCACCTTGCGCCCGGCTGCAACCCCAGCCAGACCGGCCCTGAGCAAGCCCGTGCGATTCTCTCCGAGGCGCTGACCGCCCTGCTCGCCCAATCTCAAATTTCAAATTCCCCGTCTCAAATTTCCGCCACCCTGCTCTGCATGGCCGGCAGCCGCGCGTTCTGGCGCGAAACTGCGGACACCCTGAAGGGCTGCGGCAAAGTAACGACGACCGACGATTCCCTTCCGGTGCTGGAACTGGCAACCGGCGGCGCAGCGGGGCTCGTGCTGCACGCCGGCACCGGCTCGTTCGTCGCCGCACGCAGCCCGGATGGCGCCGTGCACTACGCCGGTGGCCTGGGTTGGAAGCTCGGCGACCCGGGCAGCGGATTTGATCTCGGCCGGCGAGCCATCGCCCTCGCGCTGCTTGAACTGCAAGGCTGGCTGCCGACCGGCGCCACCAAGCTTTCGGCACTGGCCGGGGCGCTGTGTGCGCACACCGGGCTGGCGGATTACGGGGCCAACTCGCGGCTTTTCTACAATTTGCCGGAAGCCAACGTGAAGATCGCTGCCTTTGCCCCGCGGGTGCTCGAGCTGGCCGCGCAGGACTGCGGCCCGGCGCAGCAGGTGGTGGCCGACTCCATCACCGAGCTGGCCCGGCTGGCCGACCAGGTGATCCACCGGCTCTTTCCGCGAACCCCGGCAAGGTTGCCGTGCGGGGTCAGTGGCCGCATCCTCAACAGCCCACCCGCCGTGTTTGCCCTGCGCTCACTGGCCAGCAAACTGAACTGGCCGGTGGAGCTGCGCTTCATCGACACCGCGCCCATCGAGGGCGTGCGCCGGTTGTTGCTGGCGAGCCGCTGATTTTCCGTCATGGTGGCGGCATGTGGTGGATTTATGCACTTCTTTCGGCGGTGTTCGCCGCCCTGACCGCCATCCTCGCCAAGCTGGGCGTGCGTGGTGTTGATTCCAATGTGGCCACGGCCATCCGCACGATCGTGGTGCTGGTGCTCGCGTGGGGCGTGGTGGCGCTCCAGGGCAACCTCGGCGCCGTGACGACGATCTCGTCCTCTTCGCTCTGGTTCCTGGTGCTCTCGGGCGCGGCGACGGGCGCGTCGTGGCTGTTTTATTTCCGCGCCCTGCAACTGGGCCCGGCTTCGCTCGTCAGCGCGGTGGACAAGCTCAGTCTGGCCCTGACGCTGGTGTTGGCCGTGTTCTTCCTGAAGGAGCACCTGAGCCTGCGGGCGGCGGCGGGTTGCGGCCTGATCATGCTGGGCACCGCGCTCGTGGTGTGGCCATGAAGGAAGTTGCATCCAACATCGTGATCCTGTCCGAAGACGAATGGCATGCGCGCCGCCGGGCGCACGAGCAGCGCGTGCTGGCCTGGACCGGGCCGCACCAGGCCCGGCAGGCGCGCGGTGAAAAGCATCCGGTCTATGATTTCCTGTTTGAATATTACCGCTTCCGCCCGAGCTGGCTGCGCCGGTGGCATCCGGGTCCGGATGTCCTGCTGCAGGGCGACTCCACGCGCGAGTTCCTCCGCTGGCCGGAATACCACGAGGCTGGCGGCGGCGTGGCGTTGAATCCCGCTTCGCTGAAACCGCACCGGCGCGAAAGCGTGGCTTGGATATTGAATCTGCTGCGCGCCACGGCCGAGCGCCCGCCGCAATTCGCCTGCTCCGGCCTGCACGAGTGGGCCATGGTTTACCGGCAGTCACCGGAGGAGGTGCGGCACAACGCCTGGCCGCTGCGCTTTGCCGCGGACGAGCTGGCCCGTATCGTCGAGACCCAGCCGGTCCGCTGTTCGCATTACGACGCGTTCCGTTTTTTCACCGCCCCCGCCCGGCCGCTAAACCGGCTGCAGCCCGCGCGCACTGATGCGCCGCAGTTCGAGCAGCGCGGCTGCCTGCACGCGAACATGGATCTCTACAAATGGGCGTTCAAACTCGCGCCTTTCACGCCCAGTGAACTCATCGCCGACTGCTTTGCATTGGCCCGCGATATCCGGGAGATCGACATGCGGGCGAGCCCCTATGATTTTGAAAAGCTCGGCTTTGCCCCCATCCGCATCGAAACCCCCGAAGGCCGGGCCGAATACGAACGGCACCAGCGCGAGTTCGCCGCATGCAGCCAGCCGTTGCGGATGCGGCTCATCGCCCTGGGTGAGCATTTGCTTGCGTCATAGTTGACGCATCGCCCGCGCCGGGGCTTGCCCTGTCCCGGCCGGATCGCGACCCTGATTTCCTCCGCCTCTCCGCCATGCTCCAGATCGCCCTTGAGAAACCCGGCCGGTTCATCGCCACCGATGGCCCGCAACCGAAGCCCGCGCCGGGCGAGGCGCTCGTGCGGGTGCACCGCATCGGAGTTTGCGGCACCGATCTCCATGCCTTTGCCGGGAAGCAGCCCTTCTTCACCTATCCGCGCATCCTCGGCCACGAGCTCGGGGTCGAGATCCTTGATCCCGGCAGCGAGCCACACGGGCTCAAGGCCGGCGACCGCTGCTCCGTCGAGCCCTATCTCAATTGCGGCAAGTGCATCGCCTGCCGCCGCGGCCGGCCCAACTGCTGCGCCGAACTCAAGGTCCTCGGCGTGCACATCGACGGCGGCATGCGGCCGGTCCTCGCGGTCCCGGCGCGCAAGCTGCACCAGTCCGCCACGCTCACCTACGACCAGCTCGCGCTCGTCGAGACGCTCGGCATCGGTGCGCACGCCGTCGAGCGCGCGGACATCATGCCGGATGACTTCGTGCTCGTCATCGGCGCCGGCCCGATCGGCCTGAGCGCCATCCAGTTCGTGCAGGTGCGCGGCGCCACGCTGGCGGTGATGGATGTGAGCGAACCGCGCCTCGAATTCTGCCGTAGGCAACTCGGCGTCAAGCACACGCTCGGCGCCGGACCCGAGGTCCCCGGCCAGCTCCGCGCCATCGGGGGCGGCGACCTGCCGACGGTCGTCATTGACGCCACCGGCAACCCGAAGTCCATGGCCGGCACCTTCGACCTGCCCGCGCCGGGCGGCCGCATTGTTTTCGTCGGCCTGTTCCAGGGCGAGGTCACGTTCAACGACCCGAACTTCCACCGCCGCGAGCTGACGCTCCTCGCCAGCCGCAACGCCCTGCCCGGCACCTTCCGCGACATCATCGCGCCCCTCGAGGCCGGCCGCATCGACACCACGCCCTGGATCACCCACCGCTTCGACCTCGCCGACACCCCGCGACTTTTCCCCGAGGTCGCGGCTGATCCGGCCGTCATCAAAACCGTCATCACCGTGCCTCCCGGCGCTTAGCCGGATTGACGCCCGCGCGCCGGTTAACGATGATGCCGTTGCCGCGCTGGTTTCATTGCCCCGCCTTCGTTTTGTTATCCGCCCCCGACTTACCCCATGAACACCTCCTGGTTTAAAATGCTCCTGCTGCTGGCCGGCACGGCCGCGACCGTGCTGGCCGCCGATTCCTACACCATTGCCGTCATCCCCAAGGGCACGACGCACGAATTCTGGAAATCCATCCATGCCGGCGCCGAGAAGGCCCGGCTCGAGCTTGCGGCCTCCGGGATCACCGTGAACGTCATCTGGAAAGGCCCGCTCAAGGAGGACGATCGCGAGCAACAGGTGCAGGTGGTAGAAAATTTCATTGGCCGCCACGTGGACGGCATCGTGCTTGCACCGCTCGACAACAAGGCGCTGGTCGCCCCGGTCGAGACGGCGGTGCGCGGCAAGATCCCGGTCGTCATCATCGACTCCGGCCTCGCCTCGACCCTGCAGTCGAGTTTCGTCGCCACCGACAATCGCGAGGGCGGCCGCATCGCCGCGCGCAATCTGGGAAAAATTCTCGCCGGCCGGGGCAATGTCATCCTGCTCCGCTACGCCGTCGGCTCCAACAGCACCGAGGAGCGCGAGGCGGGTTTCCTCGAGGTCATGCGGAAGGATTTTCCCGCCATCAAGCTGCTCTCGACCGACCAGCATGCCGGCGCCACGCGCGACAGCGCCAAGCGCGTCGCCGAAACCCTGCTCAGCCGCTACGGCACGCAGGTCAACGGCGCCTTCGCCAGCAACGAGTCCGCCGCCTCCGGCATGCTGCTGGCGCTGCGCGATGCCGGTCTCGCCGGCGGCAAGGTGAAGTTTGTCGCGTTCGACTCGGGCGAGACCCTCAACGCCGGCCTCCAGGCGGGCGACGTGCAGGGCTTTGTCGTCCAGAATCCGCTCAACATGGGCTACCTGGGCGTGAAGACCCTCGTCGCCGTGCTGCGCGGCGAGAAGGTGCCGGCCCGCCTCGACACCGGCGTCGGCTTCGTGACCAAGGAGAATTTCAACGACCCGGCGATGGCCGACATCGTCCATCCCCCGCTCGACAAGTATTTGAAGTGATGCCCGCCACGCTCGGAAAGCTCCTCGCCCGCCTCGGTCCCTTCCTCGGGCTCATTCTGGTGATCGGGCTCTTCTCGCTTCCGACGGAGACGCGCGAGTCCTTCCTCACTTATAACAATTTCAAGATCATCCTCACCCAGACGGTGATCGTGGCCGTCGCCGCGCTCGGCATGACCTTGATCATCGTCAGCGGAGGCATCGACCTGTCGGCCGGCTCGGTTATCGCGCTCACGAGTGTGATTGGCGCCTTGCTCATCCAGCACGGCTGGGGTCCGGTGCCGGTGCTGCTCGCCGTTGTGGCCGCGGGCGGGGTGATCGGCTTGCTCAACGGCGCGGCCATCGCCGGCCTGCGCGTGACGCCCTTCATCATCACGCTCGGCACCCTGTGCATCTGGCGCGGTCAAGCCATGGGCCTGGCGGACGACCAGACGATTAATTATGATGCTTCGCCGATCAATGGCTGGATGACCACCGCCGACCCGTTCAGCAAGACGCTGCCGGTGGGCGTGTGGGTCACCCTTGTCCTTGCGGTGCTCACCTCGGTGCTGCTGCGCGACACCATTTTCGGCCGCCATCTCTTCGCCCTCGGCTCCAACGAGGTCGCCGCCCGCTACAGCGGTGTCCGCGTCACGCGGCTCAAGGTGCTGGCCTACACCGTGGCCGGCGGCTTCTTCGGCCTCGCGGGCCTGTTCCAGCTCTCGCGCCTGCGGCAGGGTGATCCGACCGTGGCGGTTGGTCTCGAGCTCGACATCATCGCCGCGGTCATCATTGGCGGCGCCAGCCTGAGCGGCGGCGTGGGCACGGTTCTCGGCTCGATGATCGGCGCCCTTACCATGGCGGTTCTGCGCAATGGTTCGCTGCAGATGGGTTGGTCGAATTCGGTTCAGTTGAGAATCATCGGGGCGGTCATCATCGTCGCGGTTTTCCTTGACCGGTTGCGGCAGGGTCGCGCCGCGAGCTAGTCGACGCGCACGCCGTAGATGGCAAAACCCAGTGCGCGGGCTTTTTTGTCCGCGCTTTCCCGCACGCCTGGCGCGGAGCTGCGCAGCTCGAGCTGCGCCCGGCCGCGCACCACCGCCACCGCCGGCAGTTCGATCCACTGCACGCGTTCACTGACGGACCCGTCCCACAGCACGTGGTTGTCCTGCCGGATTTCCAGCGGCCGCGAGCTTATGCCTCGCACGGCCACCTCGATATTTGCGGGACCATCGGCCCGGGGCCGGAAATCAAACTGCAGCCCGCCCTCGGCCGCGCACCAGGCCCAAGTTTTGTCGCGACCGAATTCGGCGGGATGCCAGCGGTCATCGGTGTGAACCACGTAGGCACCGCGGGCGGCACGGCCCGCGGCCACCTCGTGCGTATCGTGCGGGACCTGCCATAACACGAGCACGCCGCTGAAAACCGCCAGGTTGCCCGCCAGCAGCCAGCCCGCGGCGGCGGTCCGCCGCACTGCGAGCACATTGAACGCCAGGCTCAGCGGCAGCAGGATGCGCGTGGCCGCCCCGGGATGTCCCGCCCACACGGCCGTGCCCAGGCAGAGCATCAACCCGCCGTAGATCGCGCCCAGCCGCCGCCACGGATCGCCCGGCTGCCACCGCCGGAGGATATAAATGAGTTGCACCGTGAGGCTGGCGAAGGCCAGCAGCGTGGTGAACGCCAGCCAGATGTCGGGCTCATGGCCAAGGGCACGGAGCGAAGTGGTGAGTTTCTCGACCCAACCGATCACCGGCCAGCCGAAATTGCCCATACCCTGCACCACGGGGCCGGTGTTTATTTTGAGATAAGCCAGCCACAAGCCGAGTGGCACGAACGCCAACGCCAGCCGGGTCAGGTTTGCGCCCCGATTCTTCCGCCCGAACCCGGACCACAGGGCGAAACCGCCGAGCAGCGCCGTCTCGCGCACCAGCCCGGCGGCGCCGAGCAAACCAACGGCCTGATTCTCGCACCGACGTTCCGCCTGCCATAGGGCGGCGGCCAGCAGGGCGAAGGCCGCGAGGTCGGTCAGCGCCAGCCGCACGCTGTCCAGCGCACCGGCCGAAAACAGGAGTCCGGCCCAGGCGACCAGATTGCGCCAGCCCTGTGGTGGAAAAATTTTGGCCAGCAACCAGGCGAGGCCGAGCCAGACGACAAGGTTGAGCGCGGCATAGGCCCACACGGCGCGCACCGGGTCGCCCCCGCCCGCGGCATACGCGATCCAGCTCAGCAAGATGCGCCGGGCCCGGTAGGGCAGGCTGTCCACGGCCCGGACCAGCGCCGGGTCGCGGACCGCCGGGTGCGCCGCCAGCTGGGCATAGGCGACCCCGTCATAGCCGCCGGAGTAATGATAAACATAGATCGGGGCCTCGCGCAGCTCGGGCAGCAGCACCGCGGCGTCCGATTGATCAAGCTGGAGAAACCGGGTAAAGCCGTAATACGGGTGCCAGAATCGCCCGGTGAGCCAGAGAAAAAAAACGAGCAGGATCCCGCGGGCCAGGCGCTGGAGGTTTTCCGGCCGGCCCAGCCGGCCGGAGATGGTCTGTCCTGCAGTCATGCTGCGATTCAGCGCAGTTTCCACCCCATGACAAGGCGCGCTATTGCCACGCGGTGATTATCGGCCAAACTCAGCGCGGATGGATGTCCCCGGTACCCCGATCGAAGCGCGCACGCAGAAGAAGCCGAGTTACTCCATCGGTGCGGATTTGCACGGCTATCTGGGAAAATACCGCCGCGAGCGCGAGCTGCCGGTCACCTACGAGCGGCTGCGCCATTTTCACGAGGCCATCCCGCTGGTGGATGCGGAGGGCCGCAACACCCTGTGGGAATCCGTCGCCTACCAGGCGGAGGAAATCTCCGCGCTGAACGAGGACCTCAAGCGCATCTACGCCCTGCTGCGGGTGGACGGCGATTTCTCGGTCATGCAGCACCTTTACATCGACCGGGTGGACTTCTGCAGCTTCGGCAACTCCACGCCGTTCCGCATCCGCATTGTCAACGCCTACAACGACAATCCGGACTACTTCTACATCAAGAAGGCCGACGCCTCACGGGTCTACGGTCTGGAGCTGGAGCACCTGCTCTCCCCCAACCGGCTCAACTTTCTCACCCACGGAGGCACCCTCGTGGAGGAACACATCGCCGGCATCCCCGGCGACGTGTTTATCGACCGCTGGCTCGACCGCCCAGAGTTGCGGCCCATCCGCATCGCGAAGGAGCTGGTGAAGTTCAACGAGCGCTGTTTCGTGCGCCTGCTCGGCGACATGCGCAGCTACAACTTTGTCGTCGTCATCACGCCGGACTTCGAAGGCTCGCAGGTCCGCATCCGGGCGATGGATTTCGACCAGCAGACGCACAGCAGCCGGAAAAGCTTTTATCTGCCCCAGTTTTTCAAGGAGAACGTCCCGCTGGTGAAATTCTGCACCAAGCACCTGCACCTCAAGACCGCGTTCCAATACCAGCGCGAGGAGCAGACCATCATGCTGGCGCGCGCCGAGCTGGCCGCCTCGCGCCTGACCGCGCTGCTCGCCGCCATGGAGCACGACCCCATCGCCCCGCCGGAGAATGTGCGCCAGCTGCGCGAGGGCCTCGCCGAGCACTTCAAGAACGACCGTTACCTGCGCTGTGAAACGATGGGCGCGCTGGTGCGCGAAAACCTGGAGATGCTCCGGCATAACATCAGCCACGGGCTCGGCGCCCTCAGCACCGACCAGCAACCGGCCTCACCCGCCCCGCCCTGAACACCCGGGGCTCTTCCTGAAAAATCTGCTCTGCACTGTGATAGTGCCGGGTTTTGCCGCCAGCTGAGTGCCGTTGCTTTGGTGGCCGCGACCCCCTGCTAGTCAATCCGGCCCTCGTCAAACTCGATCAGATCGACCACGCTGATGATCTGGTCCGCCCGGTCGGCGCAGCCCATGTTCGTCAGCGCTTCCTTGAGAAATTCCCGGCCGCTCGGCGTCATGCCCTTCTGCACATAATCGCGGTTCCACTTGGCGGCGCGGACATCCGCCGGGAAGAGCGCCTTCAGCTTCGCGTCGACCTCGACGTCCGTGGCG
>DATFUQ010000002.1:0-5310 GCA_035260745.1 Lacunisphaera sp.
AAGCTCGAGAACTGGCCGCTGTGGGTGGTCGTCAATGTGGTCGCGGTGGCGTCGTATTGGCGCGCCGAGCTTGCCTTCACGGCGCTGCTTTACGCCGTCTTCCTCGGGATGGCCTTTGCCGGCTGGTGGCAGTGGCACAAAGCTTACAAAGCTGCCGCATGAAACGCATCGCTGTCTACGGGCCCGAGTCCACGGGCAAGACGCAGCTCGCGGAAAAGCTCGCCGCGCACTTCGGCGCGCCGCTCGTGGCCGAGTATGCCCGCGAGTTCTGGGACAAGCATGGCGCCATCGCGCTCGGCGACATCCCGGGCATCGCGCGCGAGCAATGGCGGCGGGAAGACGAGGCCGCGGCGAAAGCCGATCGTCTGGTTATCTGCGACACCGAGGCGCTGACGACGGTGCTCTGGAGCGACCTGCTTTACGGGACGTGTCCCGACGACATCCGCCGGGGCGCGGAAAAGCGCGCGAAAAACTACACCCTCTATCTGCTGCTCGACATCGACGTGCCGTTTGAGCCCGACCCGCAGCGGTGCTTTCCCGACCCGGCGGACCGGGGAAAATGCATGCGCATCTGGCGCGGTGCGCTTGAGCGGCGGCAGCTGCCCCACGAGTTGGTCCACGGCAACTGGGCGGAGCGCGAGGCCGCGGCGATCGCGGCGATTCAGAAACTATGAACGACGACTACCTTCAGCGCTTTGGCGGGGTGGGCCGGCTTTACGGCGCGGCGGCACTGCTGCGGCTGCAGGCGGCGCAGGTCTGCATCGTCGGCGTGGGTGGCGTGGGCTCATGGGTGGTCGAGGCGCTGGCCCGCTCGGGGATCGGCGCGCTCACGCTCATCGACCTTGACGACGTCTGCCTGACCAACGTCAACCGCCAGCTGCCCGCGCTCGACGGCAACATCGGCCGGCCCAAGGTGGCCGCGCTCGCCGAGCGGGTGAAGTTGATCAACCCGCATTGCGCGGTCACGACCGTGGGCGAATATTTCACGGCCAGGACGGCGGAGCAGCTGCTGGCGAAGCGCTTCGACTGGGTGGTGGACTGCATCGACCTGATGTCAAACAAGGCCCTGCTCATCGCCGAGTGCACCAGGCGCGGCCAACCCGTGCTCACGGTCGGCTCGGCGGGCGGCAAGCGTGACGCCACGCGGATCGTCGTGACCGATTTTGGCGACGGGCACGGCGACGAGTTGCTGCGGCAGGTGCGCAAGAAGCTGCGGCGCGACCACGGTTTCGCGAAGGGCGAGGGCCACCACTACGGCATCCCGTGCGTGTCCTCGCAGGAGCAGCCGATCTACCCGTGGGCCGATGGCACCTGTTCGATCGAACCGGAGAAGGGCTCGAACCTGAAGCTCGACTGCGCGACCGGCTTCGGCACGGCATCGTTCATCACCGGCGCCTTCGGCTTCGCCGCCGCCGGCGAGGTGGTGCGGCGGATCGCGCTGGGGTAGGGGCCGCGTCGAGTACGAAGCCTCGGCGGTTGCCCTCACCGGCCCGGGCGCTTGGGGGCAAGCGCCCCGGCCTGAAAACAAAAGGTCATTCCGGGCTAAACCAGGGACATCGAGTTGTATTGCAGCTGGGCGTCGGACTAAGCCCGGAATGACAACGATAATGACGAACCGCGCCGAACCCGGTTACAGGAATAACCGCGAGAAATTCTGTTCCACCTGCGCGGCGAGGGTCGCGAGGGGCAGGCCGCGCAGCCCGGCCAGGGCCTCATAGGCGACGGCGATATTCGCGGGGTGGTTGACCGGCGAGCCGTCGGCGGCGGGCGGGAGCGGGAAGCGGTTGCGGTCACCGGGCGGCGGCTTGGTGGGGGCGTCGGTCTCGACCAGCAGGCGTTTCGCCGGAATATGGCGGAAATTGTCCAGGCGGCTGGCATGCCGCGGTTCCAGCAGCTGGATGTTGAAAGAATAGCAGGCGCCGAGGTTGGTGAAGTTCTTGATCATCTCGGCCGGGCCGGCGTAACCGTGGATCAGGAAGCCCCGCGCCGGCCGGGTGGTTTTCTTCAGGACATCGTGCAGCGCGCCCCAGGCCTGCACACAGTGGATGGAGGGCGCGCGGTCCAGCTCGGCGGCCAGGGCCAGCTGCGCGGTGAAGACCTCGGTCTGCTCCGCGAGCGGCGCCACGCGCAGGCCGGCGACGCGGGGGTCGTCCGGCTTGAGTTCGAGCAGCCACCGGTCGAGACCGATCTCGCCGACCCCGGCGCCGGGGTTGGCCACGAGCACGGCCCGCAGTTTTGCGAGCCAGTCCGGCGAGCGATTGCCGCAATCCCAGGGATGGATGCCGAAACTGGGGACAACCCAGCGGTATTCCCGGGCGAGGGCGGCGACGACCGGCCACTCCTCCTCATTGGTACCGTTGACCACCGCGCCCTGCAGGCCGATGGACGCGAGATCCCGGACGAGGGCGGCGCGGTGCGGCGTCAGCTGGTCGAAATGGAAGTGCTGGTGGGCGTCGTAAAGATTCATGCGGGCACGCTGGCGGCGAAGTCGCGGATTTTTGCGCGGACACCACGCAGGCCGTTGAGCCGCGTGGGGGAGAGATTGCGGGCCAGGCCGAGTTCCTCGAGCAAGGCGGGCTCGGTGGCGGCCACCTCGGCCGGCGGGGCGCCGCTGTAGAAATCGCACAGCAGCTTGAGCAGCCCGCGCACGAGCGGAGAATCGGCGTCGCTGCGAAAATGGCAGCAGCCGTCGCGCGTCTCGCCCACAATCCACGCCAGCGACACGCAACCCTTGACGCGGTTGGCCTCGGTGCGCTCGGTGTCGGGCAGCGGCGGGATTTTGCGGGCACGATCGACGATCGCGGCCAGGCGTTCCTGCGCGTCGTCGATGAGAGTGTAGTCGGCGACGAACTGCTGCTGTTTCTCAGCGAGGGTCACGCCCGATAGACTGGCCGGCGGGTGGCGGCTTGCAAGCCGGGCGGCGGCCGCTTGAATCGCCGCATGGTGAATCCTTTCGCCCTCTCGTGGCTCTGGCGGGGCTTCATGGGCCGGAGTGTGACGTTCGCCGTGCTGTTCGCCTCGTGCGTGCTCGGCTGGTCACTGTCGCATTACGTCAATGCAATGCTCGCGCGGCTGGGGGTGCACTGGCTTTACGCCCTGTTGCTCCCGGCGTTTTTCTTCATGTGGCTGGCGAAGCGCGAGGACCGGTTCATTCCCGACGAGGCCAAGCGCAAGCTTTACGCCCGCAGCCTGATCGCTGGTGCGATTCTGCTGGCGGTGCTGGTGGCGTGGCTGCGGGATTAGGCGGCGGCCAGGCCCAGTGTGGGCATCGGGCAGTCGAGCGTGGCAGTGAAGGCGCGGTAAAGTTCGCCTTCCTCGACCGTCACGGTGCCGTCGCTGGCGATGACGTGGCCGGCGGCGACGAGCAGGCGCTGCTTGATGGGCAGCGAGCTGACTGCGAGCCGGTCGAGTGCGGCATCCACCTGCTCCAGCCCGCAGGCGGCGGGCTCGAGCAACGCAAGCTGGTCACGGATGACCGGCAACTGGTCGGCGCCCTCGGCGAAGGCGGCCGCGGAGTCCTTGGCGCTGAGGTGGGCCAGGGCGGAGAGCACCACGGCGATGTCATTGCGGACGGCATCAAAGGAATCGAACTGCACGCGTTGCGAAGGCTTTTGCGCAAGCTGGAGCTGGTGCAGCAGCATTTTCTGCAGCGCGTATTCAAAGGGCGTGACCACGCGGTCGGCATGAACAAGCTCGTCGAGCGTGGTGACAAAGCGGTCGAGCGCCGCCCCGCTGAGATGGCGCAAGGCCGGCAGGGACAGCTGCAGCAGCGGCAGCCGGGCCACGGGGTCGAGCACGCTGAGCGCGGAGCGCAGGCCGGCGAGCGCGGCGGCGGCCTCGGGACTCGCGTGTTTTTCCACGAGCTGCTGCTGGTGGTCGCGTTCCTCCTTGGTGCCGGTGAGCAGGAGACCGTAAACCAGCACCTGGGCGGCCGTAACATCCCGGGTGGCTTCGCGGAGCCGCGCCGGAATCGATTCGAGCAGGGCCTGGGCGTGGCGGAAGTGTGATTCGGTGAGCGCGCCGACGTCGGCCACGATGCGGACGGGCTTGAAGGCGACGGGCACGGCCAGCCTGGGCGGCGGCAAATTGACGGGCGCCGCATGGACGCGCTGGAGCGTCTCGCTGGCTGAGAAACGCTGGCCGCCACCGAAGCCGGCGATGGCGGACGATTCGTGGGCGATGTCCACCACCTCGGGCGGATCGTAGAGCTTGCCGTCCCACGACGGGTCGACCGCGCGGATGCGTTCCTCGAGCGGCGGATGGGTGGCCCAGAGGCCGCCGAAATTGGACTTGAAGGCCTGGGCGAAGAAAAAGTGGCCGATCTCCTGGACGTGGTCGCCGATGACATTGCCGCCGAGGGCGTAGCCGCCGATTTTCTTGAGGGCACCGGTGATGCCGCCGGGGTTGCGGGTGAATTGCACGGCCGAGGCGTCGGCGAGGAATTCGCGCTGGCGCGACACGGCGGCCTGGATGAGCCGGCCGAAGAAATAGCCGACGTAGCCGATGATCATCAGCGCCAGACCGACGGCGAGGATGCCCGCGATGCCGCCGCCCTTCTTCCCGCCGCTCCCGCTGACCCGGCCGCGGCTGAGCGATTGCAGGATGCCGCGGCCCAGCAGGCCGATGACGAGGATGCCGAACACGATTGCGGTGATGCGGACATTGAGCCGCATGTCGCCGTTGAGGATGTGGCTGAACTCGTGGGCGATGACGCCCTGCAGCTCGTCGCGCGTCAGCTTCTCGATGGCGCCCCGGGTGACCGCGACGGCGGCGTCGGTGGTGTTGAGGCCGGCGGCAAAGGCGTTGAGCCCGGGCTCCTCGTCGAGCACATAGACGGCGGGCATGGGGATGCCGGAGGCGATGGACATCTCCTCGACGACGTTGAGCAGCTTGCGCTCGCGCAGGTCGGTGGTCTTCGGGTCGACCGGCCGGCCGCCGACCATCTCGGCCACGGCCGCGCCACCCTCGCGCATTTGCGACCATTTGAAGAGCGAGGCAAAGCCCACCACCGCGATGGTGCCCAGCGCGACCCCGGTGAAAACCTGCGGATCCCACCAGGAAAACGGCGTGGTCGCCACATAATCATAGCGGGCCCGGCCAGGCGAACGGTAATCGGCGTGAGTGTAGGTTACCATGGCCATGGCTGCGGCGTAACCGGCCAGAATCGTGCCGAGCACAGCCAGCACGAAAAGAAAAACGAGCCGGTTGGTCCGCTTTTATTATGTGGCGACCACGCCGTTTTCCTGGTGGGATCCGCAGGTTTTCACCGGGGTCGCGCTGGGCACCATCGCGGTGGTGGGCTTTGCCTCG
>DATFUQ010000003.1:0-32359 GCA_035260745.1 Lacunisphaera sp.
GGACGAGCCGCGAATCACCTCAAAACCCAGCCGTTCCTCCAGCTTGGTCATGCCATCGCCATCGAGGCTCTTGGAACACATCGAGAGCCAGCGTCCGCGCCGGCGGCCGCGGATGGTGTTGAGCAGCATCATCGCGCGCCCGTGCAGGAAGGCCACGACCGGGCCTCGCCCGGCGGCGGTGGCGCGGTCAAAGTGTTCGCGGCCGGTCTCGCGCACACGCCAGCTCGCGCGCAACAAAGTGAGCACCACGAACGCGACCTCCGGCGCGACATGGCGGATGAGCACGCGTTTGAGCCAACCCGCGGGCCGCCGCGGCACCGGCGCAGCATCGTTCATCCGGCGGCCGCGCGCCGGTGGTCGAGGTGGGCGGCAAGTTCACCGACGGTTTTCAGCGCGATGAGTTCCTCCGCCGCGAGTTTCACCCCGAACTCCTGTTCGAGGTCGAAGATCAGGTCGATCAGGACCAGGGAATCGACGCCGAACGAATTAAGCGGCATTTCCGGCGTGATGCTGCCAGGGTCGATTCCCTCGGGGAGGGAATCGCTCACGACACGAACGAGCCGGTGGAGCGTTGGTTCAGTGGGCATGGGGTCGGGCGACGGCAGGATTTTAATCCGGGCCCCGGCGCAGAATCAACACCGCGTTGCCGCCGCCAAAGCCGAAGCTGTTTTTCATCGCGTAGTCCCCCGCCAACGGCGCCGGCGACGGCCCGGCCAGGCGCAAGCGGCACGCCGGGTCGGGGTTTTCGAGATTGAGGCTGGGCGGCATCAGGCGGTGCTCGAGCGCCAGCAGCGTGCAGATGGTTTCAATCGCGCCGGAAGCCCCGAGCGTATGGCCGAAATACGGCTTGGTCGCGCCAACGGGGATGGTCGCGGCAGCGGCCCCGAGGGTCTCGTTGATCGCCTGGCTTTCGGTGGCATCGTTGGCTTCGGTGCCGGTGCCGTGCGGATTGATGTAGCTGATCGCCGCCGGCTCGATCGCGGCGCTGGCCAGCGCGGCGCGGATCGCCTTGGCCTGGCCGGCGGCAGACGGGGCCGTGATGTGCGTGGCATCGGACGACTCTCCGTAGCCCACGATCTCGCCGCGGATGCGCACCCTGCGGCGGAGGGCGCTCTCGTGGGATTCGAGCAGGAGCGCCCCGGCGCCCTCGCCGAGGAGGGTGCCCGCCCGGTCGGCGGCGAAAGACCGCAGCGCCCGCGCCGGGTCGGCGATGGTCGACAGCACGCCCAGGTTGTTCCAGCAGGCGTAGTAGAACGGACTGAACGACGCCTCGGTGCCGCCGCACAGCACGGCGTCGGCCTGGCCCTCCCGGATCATCCGGAACGCGACGCCAAGCGCGTTGGTGGAGGACGTGCAGGCCGAGGCGATCACATAGTTGGCCCCGGTGATTTGAAAACTCATCGAGATGTTCGCCGGCAGCGCATTGTTCATGCAATTGGGCACGGTGCTCGGCCGCATCCCCGCCGGACCTTTCGCGGCAAAACGCACAAAGGCCTGCGCCAAGGATTCAACCATCCCGCCCGCACAGCCCCAGATCGAGGCGATGTCCTGGGTTTCGCCCGCCGGCCCGCCGAGCCGGCCCGCCCCGCCGAGGGCCTGCCGCGCCGCCTCATGGGCAAATTTGAGACTGCGGTCAGCCCGGCGCAGCGCGGCGGGCAGGTTGGGCTCGAATGGCGCGGCATCCAGTTCAGCCCCGTTCTGGACCAGGTTGCCCTCAAGTTTGTGCAGGCGCATGGTGCGCAGACCGGTGCGCCCGGCGATCAGGGACGACCAGACCGCGGCCTCGTCGAGTCCGATCGCCGTCACCAGACCAATTCCGGTCACCATCACGCGCCGAGGTTTGTTCATGTCGGGCGGCGGCTAGTCGTTCATCCAAAGCCCGCCGTCGACGTGCAACACCTGGCCCGTGACATAGGAGGATTCGTCCGAGAGCAGGAACGCCGCGACGGCGGCGATCTCGGCCGCCCGGGCGATGCGGCCGAGCGGGATGCGCAGCGCCGACCGCGTTTCCGCCGGGATGGCGGCAGTCATGTCCGTCTCGACAAAGCCGGGGGACACGGCGTTGCAGCGGATGCCGAAACGCGCGGCCTCCAGCGCGAGGCTTTTCGTCAGGCTGACCAGCGCGGCTTTGGACGCGGCGTAATCCGCCCCCATCCAGCCGCCGGGGCCATGGGCCGAGATCGAGGCGATGTTGACGATCGCGCCGGATTTCTGCTGGCGCATCGCGACGTAGGCCGACTGCGCGGCCACCATCGCCGCCTCGAGGTTGACGCGGAAGGTTTCCCGCCAGCTCTCGAGCGTGAGGCCGCGAAACGCGACGGCGCGACCGCCGCCGGCGTTGTTGACCAGGCCGTCGATGCGGCCGGTCTGCGCCAGGAAGGTCGCCACGAGCGCGCCGGCCGCGGCCGGGTCGGTAAAATCGGCCGGGAGGGCGATCGTGTCCGCCGCGCCCAGTTCGCGCACGGTTTGCGCGACTTTTTCCGGGTCACGACCGTGGATGCCGACGCGGGCGCCCTCGGCCACCAGGCGCTCCGCGACGGCGCGGCCGATGCCGCGAGTGGAGCCCGTGACGACAATGCACCGGCCGGCGAGAAGTTGACGTCCTGAGCCGCTCATCACCGGTGGGGCCCAACGGCGGGGCGCAGGGGAAAGAGAACGTCGCGCGCGAGGAAAATTGCCAAAGTGATTGGAATTTGGAGCGCGCCACGGACACGTCAAACCCCGTTTTATTCCCGGAGCCCATCGCGGGACGCGCCGGCCCTACTTGGCGCGGTTGCGCGGATGATGTTTCTTGTGCTGATCGAGCAGGCGGGATGACTCCACCGCGATGTAGATCTGGGTGGTGCCGATGCTGGCGTGGCCGAGCATCTCCTGGATGGCGCGCAGGTCGGCCCCGCCGCCGAGCAGGTGCGTGGCGAAGGAATGGCGCAGCAGGTGGGGCTTCACCGCCTGGGTGAGGCCGGCGCGCCGGGCGTATTTCCTGACGCTGACCCAGAGTGTTTTCCGGGAGATGGCCGTGCCGCGCTCGCTGATGAAAAGCTCGCTGCCGGTCCGCGGCTTGACCAACCGGGGCCGGGCGGCGTCGAGATAGGTGACGATGGCCTCGCGGGCCCGGCCGCCGAGCGGGACGACGCGCTCCTTGTTGCCCTTGCCGAAGACGCGCACGAAGCCGTGCTCGAGGTCAACCTGTTGCAACGAAAGCCCGCAAAGTTCGGAGACGCGCAGGCCGCTTGAATAAAAAAGCTCCAGCATCGCGCGGTCGCGGATGGCATAGGCGTCCCCGCCGGTCGGGGCCGCGAGAAGTTTCCCCATTTCACCGGCGGAAAGGGTCTGGGGGAGTTTGCGGCGGATCTTGGGGCCGGTCAGCAGCGCGGTGGGATCGTCGTCGCGCACGCGCTCGCGCAGCAGATGGCGGCAGAGCATGCGGACGGCGGTCAGCTTGCGCGCCTGGCTGGACGCCGTGAGCCTGCGGTCGCTCAAGCCGTGGAGCCAGGCGGTGAGGTGCTTCGCCGAGACTTTCGCCCAGCTCGCCGCGCCGTGCTTTTTGAGAAAATGGGCGGCCTGCCGGAGGTCGCTCTCGTAGGACTTCGCCGTGTTGCGCGAGAGGCCCTTCTCCAGTTCGACGTAGCCGAGGTAACGGTCGATGTCGTCGGCAAACCCCGGCGGGGCGGGTGGCATCGGCTCCTCCTTTCCCCCGGGCCGGTTTCCGCTGCGGGTCTTCACAGCACGGCTTGGCGCGTCAGTAGCGGCGCGGCCGGCGTGGCCCCGGGGGCGGCAGATTGGTCTCGCGGATGCGGTAGGTGATGCGGGCCTTGTCGAGATCGTAGGGGCTCATCTCCATCTTCACCTTGTCGCCCGCGGCGATCTTGATGAAATGCTTGCGGAGCTTGCCGGAAATGTGCGCCAACACCATGTGGCCGTTGTCGAGTTGCACGCGAAACATCGTGCCCGGGAGGACGGTCGTGATCTTGCCCTCCACTTCAATCGCTTTGCCGTCAGCCGACATGATTAAGGGAGAGGTGCTGGTTGTTGTGGGTCATGCAGGGATGGTTAATAAAAGCCCCTTGTAACTGGGGAATTGCCGACGTAGTCAAGGCTTTCTGCGGCAATCATGGATTCCACCCGGCCCACGCTCCCCTGCCCCTTTGAAAAGGTGCATCCGTCGCAATTGCAGCGGGACGACGACTTTTACATGTGGCTGGCCTACAACCAAGCGATCGACGCGTGGAGGCAGGACGAGGTGCCCATTGGCGCGGTGATCGAGCTGGGCGGCGAGATCATCGCCGCCGCGCACAACCAGCGCGACAACACCCGCGACCCCACGGCGCACGCCGAAATCCTCGCGCTCGGGCAGGCGGCGAAGGCCGTGGGCGACTGGCGGCTGACCGGTGCCACGCTTTATGTGACCAAGGAGCCCTGCCCCATGTGTTCCGGCGCCACGCTCATGGCGCGGCTCAAGCGCGTGGTCTTTGCCGTGCCCGATCCGAAGATGGGCTGCCTCGGCGGCGCGACCGACCTGAACAGCCTGCCGCAATCGAACCACCATCTCGAAATCTCGCGCGGCATCCTGGAGAAACCGTGCCTCGAGTTGCTGCGGGCGTATTTCCAGCTCAAGCGGCGCGAGGAATAATGACGCGGCAGGCAGTTGACGGAACCACTCACTCGTGCAAACTGTCCTTTCCGGTAGCGAGCAACCCAAACCCACGACGAACATGGCATACGAACTTCCCAAACTGCCCTACGCTTACGACGCCCTTGTCCCGCACATTGATGCGAAGACGATGGAGATCCACCACTCCAAGCACCATCAGGCCTACATCACCAATGCCAACAACGCGCTGAAGGACCAGCCCGCGCTCGCGGCCCTGGATGTCAACGCGCTGATCGCCGACCTGTCCAAGGTGCCCGAGGCCATCCGCGGGCCCGTCCGCAACAACGCCGGCGGCCACAGCAACCATTCGTTTTTCTGGACGGTGATCGGACCCGGCAAGGGCGGCGCGCCGAAGGGCAGGCTCGCCGCGGCCATCGACGCCGAGCTCGGCGGCTTCGCCAAGTTCAAGGAAGATTTCGCCAAGGCCGGCGCGACGCGCTTCGGCTCCGGCTGGGCGTGGCTCGTCGTCAATGGCGGCAAACTTTCCATCGGCTCGACCGCGAACCAGGACAGCCCGCTCATGGGCAAGGCCGTCGCAGGCATCGAAGGCAAGCCGGTCATCGGCCTCGATGTCTGGGAACACGCCTACTACCTCAACTACCAGAACCGCCGGCCGGACTACATCAACGCGTTCTGGAACGTCGTGAACTGGGACGCCGCGGAGAAGAACTACGTCTCTGCCCTGTAGGCTGTCCGCTTGCGGGCAACGTGGCGCGCCAGCGCCACCTGCAATTCCAAGCCGCGCTGCGAGGCGCGGCTTTTTTCGTGGGCGCTCACACGCAGGGTCCGCAAAAAGCCGCCCGGCGGTGAGGCCGGGCGGCTGGAGAAACAGGACAACCTGCGGTTACTTGGTCGCGACGGTCTGGATCGTCTTGATGATCCGGCCGGCGACCAGATACGGGTCGGCGGCGGAGTTCGGCCGGCGATCCTCGAGATAGCCCTTGTAGCCGTCCTTGACGAAGTTGACGGGCATGCGCACGGACGCGCCGCGGTCGGACAGGCCGTAGTTGAACTTGTCGATGGACTGCGTCTCGTGGAGACCGGTGAGGCGGAGATGGTTTTCCGGGCCGTAGACGGCGATGTGCTCGTCCACGTGCTTGGCAAACGCCGCCATCAGCTTCTCGAAGTATTCCTTGCCGCCGACCTCGCGCAGATACTTCGTCGAGAAGTTGGTGTGCATGCCGGAGCCGTTCCAGTCGAGCGGGGCGTTGAAGGCCCCGAGGACGGGCTTGCAGCGCCACTCGATGTCGATGCCGTGCGGTTCGCAAAGGCGGGTCATGAGGTAGCGGGCGACCCACATCTGGTCGGCCGCGGTCTTGGAACCCTTGCCGAAGATCTGGAATTCCCACTGGCCCTTCGCCACCTCGGCGTTGATGCCCTCGATGTTAATGCCGGCGGCGAGGCACAGGTCGATGTGCTCCTCGACCAGCTGGCGGGCGATCGGGCCGACATTCTTGAAGCCGACGCCGGTGTAATAGGGACCCTGCGGGGGAGGAAAACCTTCCTTGGGGAAGCCCAAAGGCGCGCCGTTCTGCCAGAAGAAATATTCCTGCTCGAAGCCGAACCAGGTGTCCGGATCATCCACAATGGTGGCGCGCGAGTTCGACGGGTGCGGGGCGCCCGTGGGCAGGAGCGTCTCGGACATCACGAGGAAGGCGCTCTTCCGCGTGGCATCGGGATACAGCGCCACCGGCTTGAGCAGGATGTCGGAGCTCTTGCCCTCGGCCTGCTGCGTCGAGCTGCCGTCGAAACCCCAGACGGGCACGTCCTCCAGCTTCAGCTTGGCGACGTCGCCGTCGATGATCTTGGTCTTTGAGCGCAGGCTGGCCAGCGGCGTGTAGCCGTCGAGCCAGATGTATTCCAATTTGATTTTGGCCATGATTGATTGAGTTGGTTTGAGGTTTTTAGCGCCACGCGAAAGGCGGCGACGTTGGGGTGCCGCCATTATGCAGAGACGTTATACCGTTCCACAAAAAGCACCTTACATGCCAGAGGAAAGCCGATTTTCAATTTATGCCAGAGCGCCCCGGCCCCGCGGGCGTCACTCGCCCCTTGCCACCGTCCCCCGCCCGGCAAAGCGTGGAGGCGCACCATCATGCACGAGATTAAAGACACCCAGCGCGCCCTGGTCCGCATCGGCTACGACGGCCGCGTCCACAAGACCTTCCGGGGGGCGCAGGCGTTCGCGCGGTTCGAGAATGAGGTGCGGGTGCTCCGCTACCTGGAGCAGCGCGGCTGCGGCTTTGTCCCCCGCCTGCTCGAGGTGGACGAGGCAGGGCTCAAGATTGTCACGACCAACTGCGGCTCGCGGGTGGACCAGGTCAGCCCGGGGCGCCTGAAGGAGCTGTTCGCCGAGCTCGAGACCTTTGGCGTGCGCCACGACGACCCGGAAATCCGCAACATCACCTACCGCCGGACCGACGGGCGGTTTTGCATCATCGATTTCGAATTCGCCACGCTGCTCGATGAGACAGCCGCCCGCCCGGGCCCGCCTGCGCCCCGGCTCCGCTGGTCCGGCCTGACCCACCGGGGGCACGTCCGGCCGAACAACGAGGACACCTTCCTCGCGCTCGAGTTCGACGGCCGCGAAGTTCGCTACCTCGGCAAGACCGGCGGGGGCTCGACGGCGAAGACCGACTTTGTCTTCGCAGTCAGCGACGGCATGGGCGGCGCCAACTCCGGCGAATTTGCCAGCCGCATCACGGCGGACAAGATCACCCACCTGCTGCCGAAGGGATTCCGTCTCGCCGCGCCCGGCCCGGAGAGCGGCTTCGTGGAAGTGCTCCATGAACTGTTTCACGCCATCCATCACGACCTGATCGTGCTCGGCCAGTCCTACGAGGAGTGCCGCGGGATGGGCACCACCCTCAGCCTCGGCTGGTTCACGCCGGGCTGGATGTATTTCGGCCACATCGGCGACAGCCGCATCTACCACCTGCCGCAGGCGGGCGGGCTGCGCCAACTCACGCACGACCAGGGCCATGTCGGCTGGCTGCAGCGCAACGGCAAACTCACGGAGCGCGAAGCCCGCTCGCACCCCAGGCGCAATGTGCTGCACCAGGTGCTCGGCGCCGGACACCAGTTCATCGAGCCGCAATTCGGCGTGCTGCCCTGCGCGCCGGGCGATCGCTTCCTGCTTTGCTCCGACGGCCTCATCGAGGGCCTGTGGGACAACCAACTCGAGGAAATCGTGCGCGACCCCGATCCCGCGCCGGTGGCGCCGCGACTCGTCAATGCGGCGCTGGAACGCGCCGGCCGCGACAACATCACTGCGCTGGTCGTCGCGGCCCTCGCGCCCACCACCCCACCGCCATGACCCATGTTTTTGTCTACGGCACGCTCAAGCGCGGCCATCGCAACCACCAGTACCTCGCCGGCCAGCAATTCCTCGGTGAAGCCCGCACCGTGTCCGGCTACACACTTTATTCGATGGGGAATCATCCCGGCATGGTCCACTCCACCGACGCGAGCCACGACGTCACGGGCGAACTCTGGGCCGTCGATGATGACTGCCTGGCCCGGCTCGACATCCTGGAGGGCGTGGGCAAAAAGCTCTACGAGCGCGTGGCCGTCCAGCTCGCCCCGCCCTTCGTCGACGAATCCGTCCAGACCTATCTCTACCTCCGCACTCTCAAGAACCGCAAGGCCATCGGCTCGACCTGGACGGAATAATCAGGACTTCAGCGCCGTCTTCGGCACGCGCTTGACGGTCACGAACCGGGCGCGGAACAGCTCCTCCATCAGCTCACGCGCCGGACCGGGGATCCGCTTCACCAAGTCTTCCATTGGCGGCAGGTCGCCCTTTTCCTCCGGCGGACTTTCCGTATGCATCAAAGCCGGGGTAACGATTCCCATCTCCCGCTCCTGGGCCAGGAAAGCCGATTCCTCCTCGGACGATGGTCCGGCTGGTGCGTCCACCATCACCACACTCGCCGGCGCCTCTTCCTCCTGTTCCGTTTTGCCAATCGCCCCCGCGCCTTCAGGCGCGGGTGTCAGTCGTTTTTTTTTGAGCCGTCCCCGGGGAGGCCCTCGGCCATCGTCGCGATCTCCTTGATCAGGCTGTCGATGGCCCGGGCGCGGCTGGCTTCCACGGCCTTGAGCAGCGCCACCTCGAAATTGATCTTCTCGGACAGGCCGTGCTTCACGCCGGCCTCGCCCTCGCGCAGGCCGTCGAGCAACCGCGTCAGCTGCTCGGTCGTCATCGGCGGGCCGAGCGCCGCACTCGAGCCGCCCTTGGCGATGGAATCGAGCAGTGCGGTGCGCACATGGGACTGCACGTCGACCAGCAGCCGGTAGAGGTCGCGGCCGCTTTCGTCGCACTCGTCGACGAGTGCGACGATCTTCCTATGGTCGCCCGCCGCGAGCGCGGCGGCCAGGGCGGCGATCTTTTCCACGGACACCAGCCCGTAGACATCGAGCACGTCGGCTTCGCCGACCTCCGTGCCGCAGAAGGAAATCATCTGGTCGAAGATGGACTGGGCGTCACGCATGCCGCCGTCGGCCATGCGGGCGATGCTGGCCAGCGCGGCGTCGCTGACCTTGATCTTCTCGGCCGCGGCGATTTTTTTCAACCGCTGCACGATGAGCCCCTCGGGGATGGGCTTCAGGTCGAAGCGCTGGCAGCGCGACAGGATGGTCGGCAGCACCTTTTGCACGTCGGTCGTGGCGAAGATGAACTTCACGTGGGCCGGCGGCTCCTCGAGGGTCTTGAGCAGCGCGTTGAACGCGGAGGAGGACAGCTGGTGGACCTCGTCGATGATGTAGACCTTGTATTTCCCCTGGGCCGGCGCGTATTGCACGTTGTCCCGGAGGTCGCGGATGTTGTCGACGGAGTTGTTGGACGCGCCGTCGATCTCGATGACATCGAGGCAGGAACCGTCGGCGATGGACTGGGCGATCGGATCCTGGGGGTCGAAGTCGGCCTTGGGGCCGCCGGTGACATTGAGGGCCTTGGCGAAAATGCGGGCGGTGCTGGTCTTGCCGGTGCCGCGCGGACCCACGAACAGGTAGGCGTGGGCGATGCGGTTGCGGGCGATGGCGTTCTTCAGTGTCCGCACCACATGGTCCTGTCCCACGACATCGTCGAACGTCTGCGGACGCCACTTGCGGGCGATGACTTGGTAGGCGGTGGACATACGATTGCGAAATGAAGAGTGCGGATTGCGGATTGGGCAAGCCCTCTCGTGCATTTACCGGCCGGCCGCACCGGCCATTCCGCACTCCGCAATCACCAATCCAGACTCAAAAGGAGTGGCCAGGCAATCCACGGCACTGGGAGGACGTCGTCACCGTTGCTGCCTTCCGGCCCTGGCGGGGTTCACGCGCCTGCCCCATGCATGGCGCCTGGCCAAGGCGGAACGTAGGTCGGCTCCCTCCCCTTTCAACTAAAATAAAAAGGGCGGTGTTTGCTGTAGCGGCGTTCTATGAGCGCCGACTCGTCACCCCGGCGGTCAATAGACCGCCGCTACAGTCAGTCCCTAGCCGCCGGGCGACTTGTCCGGCGGCGGAGGCGGTTGCTGCCCCGGAGGTTTGCCGGGCTCGCCCATCGGCCGCGAGCCGTCGTTGGGGCGGTCGCCGTTGGCCCGCCTGGCCCGCTCTGCTTTATCCCGCGCCTCGCGCTTCTCGCGTTCCTCGCGGTTCATCTGCTCAAACTTGGCGCGCTGCTCGGGCGTGAGCCTTTCGGCGATTTCCCGTTGCAGGCGCTCAAACACGCTCCTGGTTTCCGTCATGCTGTAAGTGCGCAGCCGGTTCAGTTCTTCCATGTTGCGCCGCATGATGGGCCGGATCTGTTCCAGTTGCTCCGGCTTCAGATCGAGGCGCTCCGCCAGCAGTTTCAGCCGCTGCGGGGCCCACAGCTCAGGCATGGGGCGTCTGGCCATCATTTCCCGGCCCACGCGCAGCGCCACAAACGCGCCGGTGACCACCCCGGCCGCGAAGATGCCCACCAGAACGAGGATGAGCTTCCAAGATTGGGTCATCAGGAAAGATCCAGCATCTCGCCGATCGTGTCGGTCAGGGCCAGGTCATCCGTCGAGTCGGACATGATTTCCGTATAATCGAAGGCGACCGCGGTCAGGCCCAGCACCCCCGCCACCATCAGGCCGCGCAGGGCAAAACGCTCGAACGGCGCCCACGGGGCGGAGACCGTCGCGGCCCGGGCGGCCAGCCGGGTGGCAAAGCCATACGGGGCCGTGGTGTCACGGGGCTCGCCGGCCGCCCGGGCCAGGGTGGTGAGTTTCTGCCATTGGTGTTCGAATCGGTTCATGACTTCTCCTTGCTTTGTAGTTCCTGGAATAATTTTTGCAATTTCCGTCTTGCGCGAAAGGCGCGCACCTTGACGAGGGTCTGGTTCCAGCCGGTGGAGGCGCTGATCTCCGCGATGGTCTTCTGTTCAAGGTCGAGCAGCTGGATGACCAGCCGGTCGTCGGGCTTGAGCATGGCGAGAAGTTTGTGGACAAGTTCGCGGGCCGCGAGGGCGTCGCCGGGGGTCACGTCGCGCTCGTCGGTGAGCACGTTGTCGAGCACCTCGGCCTCGTTCTCCGACAGGTCGGCCCAGCGGAACTCCGGCCGGCGCTTCTGCGCGCGCAGCTGGTCGATGCACGTGGTCACCGCGATGCGGGAAACCCAGTGCGGGAACGGCACGTTGCCCTGGTATTGTGCGAGGCGGGTGAACATTTTCAGAAAGATGTCCTGGGCGAGGTCTTCCTCGGCGACGCGCCGGGGCAGATGGGAGCGGACGATGCGGATGACCAGCGGATAGAGGTGCTCGACGAGCAGGCGCGCCGCGTCCTGATCGCGTCGCCGCACGCGTTCGAGGCAGCCGGGCAGGTCGAACGGTTCATCAGCCATGGGAGTTGTATCGGTCGTTGATCCACGAGGACAGAGACGATGGCCGGCCGGCATGGGTTACCTTCATTCCGGCCATAACTCTCTGTCCCACCGGGCGGTATGGCCAGCTTTTCATAAAATGAAAATTTTCCCGGCGTCGCACCTTGGCCTGGGCGTGAAGGCCGCGACTGCCGGAGGCGACCATCCTCCGGGTTGTCACCCGCGCCTCCCTGGAACCGTCCGCGAATGTAATCTTGCAGCGCGCAGGCGCTCAGTTGTGGTGGGTTGGTATGAATGAAGTAACGCTGGGCGCCGCGCCAGCCAGTTTCCCCTCCGCCATGAAGGAGTCATCCTCGTCCGGCCGGGATCTGCTTTGGATCGCCCTGTTGTGTGGGGCGTTATACGCGGTCCGGCTCGGCAGCTATCCGATGGGCAGCCCGGACGAGGGGCGCTACGCGGAAATTCCGCGCGAAATGGTCGCCTCGGGCGACTGGATCACGCCGCGCCTGAATGGAGTCAATTACTTCGAAAAACCACCGCTGATGTATTGGGCGGTGGCCGGCTGCTATGCCGCCTTCGGCCCGAGCGAATGGGCGATGCGCGCCATGCCCGTGCTGTTCGCCCTCGGCGGCGTGCTGCTCACCTACGCCGCCGGTCGCGGTCTCCATGGCCGGGCGGCGGGCGTGGCGGCCGCGGCTGTTCTCGGCACCTCGCTCCTCTATTTCGCCATCGCCCACATCCTGCTCCTCGACATGGCGGTGTCGGTGCTGATGAGCGCGACCCTGTTCTGTTTCATCCTCGGGTTGCGCGAGCCGCCCGGCGCGAAACGGCGGTGGCTCTTCCTCGGCCTCTATGCGAGCGCGGCGCTCGCCACCCTGACCAAGGGCATGATCGGCTTCCTCGTCACCGGCGCGGTGATGTTCCTCTGGCTGCTGGTGTTCAACCAGTGGAAACGGCTGCGGCCGTTTTATCTGCCGGCGGGCGGGTTGCTGTTCCTGGCCATCGCGGTGCCGTGGCATGTGCTCGCAGCCCAGCGCAACGAAACCTGGTTGCATCGCTATTTTGTCTACGAGCACTGGGAGCGCTTCACCACGCCGGCCGCCGGCCGGCCGGGCGCATGGTATTACTACATCGGGATAATTTTGGCGGGGCTCATCCCCTGGACGGGCTTCCTCTGGCCGGCCGTGCGGGACGGTCTCAGCGGCGGCTGGGCCCGGCGGAAGGAGAACGCCGACACTTGGTTTCTGGTCGTCTGGGTCGGGTTCATTTTTCTGTTTTTCACGAAATCCCACTCCAAGCTCGCGCCCTATATCGTGCCGGTCTTCCCCGCCCTGGCGGTGCTGATCGGCGCGTGGCTGGCGAAGGCGTCCGCCGAAGCCGGCGCGGCCCGGCTGCGGGCGGGGCTTGGCGTTTTTTACGCCATCTGCGGCCTGCTGGCCGTCGCCCTGTGTGCGGTCGTCCTGCGGCCGCCCGCGAAGGTGGACGCCAGCCAGGCGCTGGCGCTGCGCCCGGCCGCGTTCACCCTGGCGGCCGGGTTGATCCTTGGTGGCGGCGCCGTGGCCTGGTTGGCCCGGACCCGCGGGGGCCGGGCCGCGCTGGCCGGCGTGATCGCGACCATGGGGCTCTTTTTCGTGGTGCTCCAGTTTGCTGCGCCCGACATCAGCAAGCCGAGCACCAAGGAACTCGCGCTGTTTGTGCACGACCACGCCCAGCCCGGCGACCGCGTGGTGCACTACCATTATTTTTTCCATGACTTCACCTTCTATGCCGCCCGCCTGGTCGATGTCGTCGCCTACACCGGCGAACTGGAGCTGGAGGAGGACGCCGCGGCGCGGGCGAGCGGGCGCTTCATCGCCGACGCAGAGTTCCGCCGTCGGTGGGAGGGGCCGGGGCGCCTCTGGGTGGTCGCCCGGCCGGAAGATACGAAGGAACTCTTTGCCGATCCGGCGTTCCGTTATTATTTGATCAAACAGACCAAGGATTATTCTCTGTTCAGCAACCAGCCCTGACATGTCCGCCCCTTCCACCCCCACCCCTACCGCCACTCCGCCACCGGCGGCGGCCGTTCCCTTTCTGCCCTTCACCCGTCCGACCATAGACGAGGAGACGATCGCCGGGGTCGCCGAGGTGCTGCGCTCCGGCTGGATCACCTCCGGCCCGCAGGTGAAGGCCTTGGAGGCGAAACTCTCCGAATATTGCGGCGGCCGCCCGGTGCGCGCCTTCAACTCCGGCACCTGCACGATGGAGATCGCGCTGCGCATCGCCGGGGTCGGGCCCGGCCATGAGGTCATCACCACGCCGCTCTCCTGGGTCGCGACCAGCAACGTCGTCCTCGAAGTCGGCGCCCGGCCGGTCTTCGTCGATATCGACCCCGCGACCCGCAACATCGACCTCGCCCGCGTCGAGGCCGCCATCACGCCCGCCACCCGTGCGATCCTCCCGGTGGACCTCGCCGGCCTGCCGGTGGACCGCGACCGGCTGTATGCCATCGCCAAAAAACACCGGCTCCGCGTGGTCGAGGACGCCGCCCAATCCTTCGGCAGCACCTGGCAGGGGAAGCGCATCGGCAGCATCGGGGATTTCGTCTCGTTCAGTTTTCACCCCAACAAGAACATCACCACCATCGAGGGCGGCTGCCTCGTGCTAAATAACGAGGCCGAGGCCGGGCTCGCCGAGCAATACCGCCTGCAGGGCGTCGTCCGCACCGGCCGCGACGGCATGGAGGTCGAGTTGGCCGGCGGCAAATTCAACCTCACCGACGTGGCGGCGCGCGTCGGTCTCGGACAACTGCCGCACCTGGAGGAGTTCAACGCCCGGCGCCGCGAGCTCGCCCGCGCCTACTTTGAACTCTTCGACCAGGCCGGCGCCCGTGGACTTGGGCTCGGTCTGCCCCCGGCTGATTTCACCCACGGCAACTGGCACATGTTCCAGGTCGTGCTGCCCGGGGAACGGCTGACCCTCAAGCGCGCCGATGTGATGGAGCGGCTTCACGCCGCCGGCATTGGCAACCAGGTCCACTACCCCGCCATCCACCTCTTCGCCCTCTACCGCCGGCTGGGGTGGAAGGATGGCGATTTCCCGCACGCCGAATACGCCGGCCGCAACATCCTCACCCTGCCGCTCTTCCCGGGGATGACCCGCCGCGACGTCGTGCGCGTGGTGGACAATCTCACCGCCATCCTCAAGGGTGCGCAGAAAGCATGAGCGCCGTGCCCCAGCTCTCGGTCGTCATCCCCGTCTATAACGAGGAGCTCAACCTCCCGGTGCTTTTCGCCCGGCTCTATCCCGTGCTCGACGGACTGGGCCGCACCTACGAGGTCATCTTCACCAACGACGGCAGCGCCGACCGCTCGGGCGCGCTGCTCGCGACGCAGCACGCCGCCCGGCCGCGCGAGACGCGTGTGATCGAGTTCAACGCCAACTACGGCCAGCACATGGCCATCATGGCGGCCTTCGAGCGCGTCCGCGGCGAGGTTGTTGTCACGCTGGACGCCGACCTGCAGAATCCGCCCGAGGAAATACCCGCGCTCCTCGCAAAAATCGACGCCGGTCACGACTACGTCGGCGGCTTCCGGCTCAACCGGCAGGACTCGTTCTTCCGCACCTACGCATCGAAGCTCATCAACCTCGTCCGCGAAAAGACCACCAGCATCGAGATGACCGACCAGGGTTGCATGCTGCGCGCCTACCGGCGGCCCGTGGTGGACGCGGTCGTGCGCAGCGGCGCGATCAACACCTTCATCCCGGCGCTGGCCTACAGTTTTTCGAGCAACCCCGCCGAGGTCGGCGTGAAGCACGAGGAACGCCACGCCGGCGTCTCCAATTATTCCTTCTACGCGCTCATCCGCCTGAACTTCGACCTCATCACCGGATTCTCCATTGCGCCGCTGCAGCTGTTCACGATGTTCGCGATGGCCTGCGCCGCTGGCAGCTTTCTGCTGGTGCTCGTGCTCGCCTACCGCCGGCTCTTCCTCGGCGCGGAAGCCGAGGGAGTATTCACCCTCTTCGGCATCGTGTTCTTCCTGCTCAGCGTCTGCATGGTCGGCATCGGTCTCATCGGCGAATACATCGGCCGCACCTACCAGGTCGTCCGCGCCCGGCAGCGCTACTTCGTCAGCCACACTCTGGAGGCCAGGGATTGAGCCGGCCGCGCGTTCTGTTTTTCGGTTACAGCGAGGTGGGCCATGACTGCCTCGATTTGCTGCTGACGCGCGGTGACCACGTCATCGGCCTCGTCACCCACGAGGACAATCCGCACGAGAAGATCTGGTTCAAGACGCCCGCCGCCGCCGCCCGGGAAAAGAACATCCCGGTCCACACCCCCGCGAGCGTCAACACCCCGGAGTGGATCGAGCGCATCAGCTCGATGACGCCCGACCTGATCCTGTCCGTTTATTACCGGAACATGATCAGCTCGACGATCCTCGCCCTGCCACGACTCGGCGCCTGGAACATGCACGGCTCGCTCCTCCCCAAATACCGTGGCCGCGCGCCGGTCAACTGGGCCGTGCTGCACGGCGAACCGCGCATCGGCATGACCCTCCACCGCATGGTCAAAAAAGCCGACGCCGGGGCGGTCGTTGACCAGGAGGGCGTCGCCATCGGCCCGCGCGACACCGCCGAGCAGGCTTTCCGCAAAGTCCTGCCCTGCGCCCGCGCGGTGCTCGCGCGGCAAATGGACGCCCTGCTGGCCGGCACCGCCCGGGAAACCCCGCAGGACGAATCCCAGGCCACCTATTTCGGCGGGCGCAAACCGGAGGACGGTCGCGTCGTCTGGACCCAGACTTCACGGCAGATCTTCAACCTCATCCGCGCCGTCACCGATCCCTATCCCGGGGCTTTCACCGACGTGAACGGCTCCCGGCTGATGCTCTGGTGGGCCGAGTCCGATTCCCCCGCCGCGCGCGGCCGCACCGGCCGGCCCGGCGAGGTGCTTTCGGTCGCCCCGCTCGTCATCGCCACCGGCGACGGCGCCCTCGAATTCACTCGCACCGAGTGGCGCGGTTCGCCTTTAAGTCTACAGGCCGGCCAACTCCTTTAACCCCTCCCTCCCATGCCACTCAAAGTCCTCATCCTCGGCGCCAATGGCTTCATCGGCAGTTCGCTCACTCACGCGATCCTGAAAAAGAAAGACTGGGAGGTCTACGGCATGGACGTCGGCGACCACAAGCTGGGCGACTCCCTCGGCAACCCGCGTTTCAAGTTCGTTGAGGGCGACGTCATGATCTCTCACGAGTGGATCGAGTATCACGTGAAGAAGTGCGACGCCGTCATCCCGCTCGTCGCCATCGCCAACCCGGCCCAATACGTGAAGGATCCACTGCGCGTCTTCGAGCTCGATTTCGAGTCCAACCTCGCCGTCGTCCGCCAGTGCGCGAAATACAAGAAGCGCATCATCTTTCCCTCCACCTCCGAGGTCTACGGCATGTCCCCCGATCGCGAGCTGAACGAGGCGACCACCAACATGGTCTATGGACCCATCGACAAGCAGCGCTGGATCTACGCCTGCTCGAAGCAGCTCCTCGACCGCGTCATCTACGCCTATGGCGTGCGCGACAACATCGACTACACGCTTTTCCGGCCGTTCAACTGGATCGGGCCGAAGCTCGACAATGTCTTCGAGCAGAAGGAGGGCAGCTCGCGCCTCTTCACGCAGTTCATCTCGAACGTCATCTTCCAGAAACCCATCCAGCTCGTCGATGGCGGCATGCAGAGCCGCTCCTTCACCTTCATCGACGACGGCATCGACGCGCTTCTCCGCATCATCGAGAACAAGAACGGCCGGGCCTCCCGCCAGATCTTCAACCTCGGCAACCCGAAGAACGACGTGAGCGTCGCGCAGCTGGCGAAATACATCATCGCCGCGTTCAAGCACTATCCCGAATATCGCGAACACGCCGCCAACGCCAAGGTCGTGACCGTCTCCTCCGGCAAGTATTTCGGCAAATATTACCAGGACATCCAGAAGCGCGTGCCCTCCATCGCCCACGTGAAGAAGCAGCTCGGCTGGAACCCGAAGGTCGATCTGAAGACCGCCATCCGTCTCACCCTCGACTACCATCTCGCGCACAAGGATTATTCGCTCGAGTGATCCGGCCGCCGTCGCGCCATGTCCGTCCGGCTCGCCTTAAAGATCGACGTCGACACCGACCGCGGCACGCGGCTCGGCGTGGCGAACCTGCTCGCCGACCTCCGCGCCGCGGGCGTGCCGGCCACATTTCTCTTCTCACTCGGGCCGGACCAGACTGGCCGGGCCATCACGCGCGTCCTCCGCCCGGGCTTCCTCAAGAAGGTCGGGCGCACCAGTATCGTGGAACTCTACGGCGTGCGCACGCTGCTCAACGGTACGCTGCTGCCGGCGCCGCACATCGGCCGGCGCAACGCGGCGGTGATGCGTAGCGTGCGGGACGCCGGCTTCGAGATCGGGATCCATTGCTACAATCACTACCGCTGGCAGGACCACGTCCACACCATGGGCCCCGCGGCGGTGCAGGCGGAGTTCGACGCCGCGCGCGCGGAGTTCCGGCACATCTTCGGCACCGAGGCCGGCACGGCCGGCGCCGCCGGTTGGCAGGCCAACGCCCACAGCCGGGCCGCCTATGACCGCGCGGGCCTGCTTTACGCCAGCGACACGCGCGGCACCGCGCCCTTCTTCGCCCAGATCGAGGGGCGCACCTTCGCCACCCTGGAAATCCCCTCCACCCTGCCGACGTTGGACGAGCTGATGGGGCGCCCCGAATATCCCGATGCTCGACTCGTGCCGCACCTGCTGTCGCTTTTGCGGCCGGATGCGCTCAATGTCTACACCCTGCACGCCGAAATCGAGGGCATGGGCCGGCGCACGATTTTTCAGGAACTGCTGGCGGCGCTCAAAAAAGCCGGTGTCGCGGTCGTGTCGCTCGAGGAGGCCGCGCGCGAGCTGCTGGCCCGGCGTGAGGCGATTCCCGTGTGCGACATGGTTCAAGCTTCGGTGGACGGACGCTCTGGATTGGTGGCCACCCAGGGGCCGGCGGCGTGACCCGCGGTTACGCGCGGTCCACCTTGTAGAGCATCCACAGCCCCAGCGACTGGAAGGCGAAATTGGGCAGCCACATCAGCAGGTCGGGCCGCAGTTCCGGGTGGCCGTCGAACCAGCCGACCACGATGGTCGCGAAGTAATACGTCATGGCCAGCGCCAGCGCCAGACCGAGGTTGGCCGAGGTTTCCTTCCGCGAGACCTTGATGCCGAGGGGCACGGCGATGAGCGCAAACGACAGCACGGCGAACGCGGTGGCGAATTTTTCGTGGATGATGATTTGCACCCGCATCTGCTGCTTCGCCCGCTCGGCCGCCGGCACGGCCGGGTCGGGCCGGCCCAGGCGCCGCCATTCGGCGAGCAGCTGGCTGAAGGTCAGCCATTTGGTTTTCACATTGATCGTCTGACCGCCCGTCAGCTTGTCGAGCACCAGGTCGAAGGTGGCATGGTCGGAACCGCCCCCGCTGTGGACGTTGGCCATGTTTTCCGGATCCTTCTCGTCATGCAGCTCCGCCTGCAGGTTGTCCGCATCCAGCACCAGCTTGTTGTTCTTCTCATCGAAACTGATCCGCCCGGAAGTGGCCCGGCCGGATTGAACCACCCGGTTCTGCCGGTCGAGTTTCCAGACCCAGATGTCCCGCAGGATGTCCTCCTGCTTGTCCCCGGCGTAGATGACCAGACCCGGAAAATCCCGGATGAAGGTCTTGGGCACGATGAAGCTGAGCGGATTCTGCTGCACGGCCTGCGCCAGCTCCCTTTCATAGGCCACCTTGGCCCGGGGCATGAACTCGAAATTGATCAGCACGGTCAGCCCCACCCCGAGCAGGGCGAAGAACACGATGGGGGCGGACAGCCACGCCACGCTCAGGCCGGAAGCCCGCAACGCCGTGACCTCGCGATCGGACGACATCCGGCCCAGCACCAGCAGGATCCCGGACAACATGCCCATGGGCAGCGCATAGGACACCACGACCGGTATCGTCAGCGCCACCAGGCGGACCAACGTGTCCGGGGCGAGCTGCCCGGCCAGCACGTGGCCCAGCAAATCCTTCAAGGCGCTGCCAAGCATCAGCACGAACGCGAACAACCCCACGGCCGCCCCGCACGTCAGCACGACATTGGCGAAGATATGCCGGTGGATGAGGTTCATGCTGCTTGTGACCTTGGTTGGCCGCGGTTGTGCGGGCAATCCATCTTTTGCAGGAGCTTGCTGGCAGGCGATCTTCCCTTCATCGCTTGCCAGCAAGCTCCTACAGTAGCAAACCTCGAGGCCGATGAAGTTCACTCCTCCAAAACCGGCCGTCCACGGCGAGACGCTCGACTCGCTCACCGCCCGCCTGCAGGCGGAGGGGCACTCGGTGTTTCGCGCCCGCCAGATCATGGAGTGGCTCTACAAAAAGCGCGTCCGCACCTGGGACGGGATGACCAACCTCTCCCGCCCGCTCCGCACCTGGCTGGCGGCCACCTTTGAACTCGAGCCGACCGGCTTTGTCCTGACCAAACAGTCGGAGGACGTCACCGACAAGCTGCTCCTCGAACTCGGCGACCGGTCGCTCATCGAGACCGTCATCATCCGCGCCCCGCAGCTCGGCGTCGGCCAGGAGAACTCGCGCAAGACCATCTGCATCTCCACCCAGGTCGGTTGCGCCATGGGCTGCAAGTTCTGCGCCTCCGGCCTCGAGGGACTCAAGCGCAACCTCTCCGCCGGCGAGATCGTCCACCAGCTCATCCAGGTCTGCCGGCAGGAGGACGACCGCACGCCGCGCGCCCGCGCCGAGCTGGCGTCGTTCGACAACCTCGTCGTCATGGGCATGGGCGAGCCGCTGCACAATTACGACGCCATCATCCGCGCGCTCACCATCCTCAACGCCCCGTGGGGCCTCGGCTTCGGCGCACGCCGCATCACCCTCTCCACCTCCGGCCTGGTGCCGAAGATCAAGCAGCTCGCCGACGAGCCGCTGGGCATCCGTCTCGCCATCAGCCTGCACGGCGCGACCGACGAGGTGCGCGAGCAGATCATGCCCATCAACAAGAAATGGCCGCTCAAGGAACTGCTGCCGGCCGTGCGCGAGTTTTCCGAAAAGCACGGCCGCATGGTCACGCTTGAGTTCATCCTCATCGCGGACGTCAACGACTCGCTCGAGCAGGCCGAGAAGCTCCGCGACATCGCCTACGATCTGCACGCCCACGTGAATCTCATCCCTTACAACACCGTCGAGGGCCTGCCGTGGAAGCGCCCCGGCCTCACGCGGCAGGAGAAATTCGCCCGCATCCTCTTCGACGGGGGCGTGTCCGTGACGCTCCGCCGCGAGAAAGGCCACGCCATCGACGCCGCATGCGGCCAGTTGCGGTTGAAAACGGAAAAAGCCCGCGAGGCGGCCACTTGACGCCGCCCGGCTAGGGGCGCAGGCCCTTGCGAAACTGGCGATCGTGCTGCTGATGCGCCGAGGTCAGCGCCCGGGCGATGGCGATCTCCACGTTGTTCCGCGAGTGGCTGATGTTCCGTCGCACCGTGCGCCGTGCGGCCTCCGCATCCTTGCGTTCGATCGCCTCCAGGATCATGAGGTGCTCGCCGGCCGTGGTCTGGACGCGGTGCGCGTCGGACTGCACCGCCATGCGCACGAAACGCAGCCGCTCGTTGATGTCCTCCAGCGCCTCCACGATGTAGCTATTCTCGAGCACCCGGGCCAGGCCGAGGTGGAAATTCTCGTCCGCCGTGACAAAATGCAGCGCTTCGACCGGCGCGGCGGCCCGGATCTGCAGCAGCGGCTCCCAGTAGCTCCGTTCGCGCGCCAGCAGCTCCACCGGCAGGCTGGAGCGCGCCAGCCGCTCCACGACGAAAAGCTCCAACGCCAGCCGCATGTCGTAGAGGTTGTGCGTGTTTCCCACGTCGGGCTGCTTCACGAAGCAGCCCCGGTTGGGAATCATGTCCACCAGCCCCTGCTCCGCCAGAGCCCGCAGCGCCTCCCGCACCGGGATGCGGCTGGCGGACAGCTCATCGCAAATCGCCTGCTCGCCGAGATGATGGCCCGGCGGATAGTGCCAGTGCAGGATGCGCTCCCGCAGTTTGCGCTGGATTATCAGCCCAAGATTGTCGTCTGAAGGCTTTGACGCGCGCTTGGGCGGGGGCGGAACGGGGCGGCGGGGGCGGGGCATTTGCGCGCACTATCTCAGTGCGGTAAACGCAGGCAATGCCGAACGTGCCCGCGCGGAAATTTTCAGTTTATACAAGATTGTATACAATTTGGCACAAGCGCTGCTGGTTTTCCGGGCGGCGGTTTTTCGCCGCCGCCAACCGTCAGACCCAGCACCCACATGACCGCCCTACACCACGCCTGTCCTTCGTCGCGCTTGCGCCGGCTTCTGCCGGTCCTGGCGCTTTGCGCCTGTTCCGCCGCCCTCACGGGCTTCGCCGAGGCCCCGGAACCCATCGTTACGCTGGACAAATTTGTCACCAGCGCCAAGGCCGCCGACCTCTATGACATCCTGCCGTCCCGGGAGACGGACAGCGTTTTCGGCACGGCGCGGAGCCAGCAGGATACGCCGCGTTCGGTCACCCTGATCGAGAGCACCCTGATCGACCTCTACGGCATTCACACCGTCAACGACTTCGTGGCGGTCACCGCCGGAACGTTCACCGGCAATTATTTCGGCGTGCCCGGCGCGCTCGACGTGCGCGGGGAACGCGCGGACAATTTCTTCCGCGGCTTCCGGCGCATCGAGAACCGCGGCAACTTCCCGACGCCCATCGCGGGCACCGATTACGTCGAGATCATCAAGGGTCCGCCCCCGCCGGTCTACGGTGGCGGCAAGGTCGGCGGCATTCTCAACTTCATCCCCAAGACCGCGAAGAGCAAGACCGCCAAGTTTATCGACCGGCCCGTCGGCATCGTCACCGCCACGGTCGGCACCTACGGCAAGAAACGCGCCAGCGTCGAATACGGCACGCCCTTCACGCTTTTTGGCAAACGCTCGGGCGCGTACGCCTTCCTCGAGCGGGAGGACTCCAAGGGTTATTACGACAACATCTACAACAAGGACACGCTCCTCCAGCTCGCCATCGACACCGAGCTCTCCGACAGCGTCCTGCTGGAGTACGGCGGCATGGCCCAGTGGGCCAAGCTCAACCAGAGCCTCGGCTGGAACCGCGTCACCCAGGCCATGATCGACGGCGACGGCACCTACCTCGCCGGCCGCCCGGCGCTGAACCTTGACACCAACCAGGACGGCTTCCTCAGCCCGTCCGAAGTCGGCGCCTATTCGCTCGAGCAGTTCGCCTTCATGAATCCGTTCCCTTACGGCGCCCTCAACGCCAATCAGCAGGCCGCCTTCGCGCTCGATCCCGCCACGGTCCGGCTCGTCAAGCTCAGCCACCATACGATCCAGGCCGAGGCGATCGACTTTTCCAAGACGGACGCGCTCACCGGTTTCTTCGACATCACAAAGACCTTCGGCAGCGGCGCCACGCTCAAGAACCAGTCCTTCTACGACTCGATGAACCACACGAAGTACTCGAGCTACGGGTTTACCGCCGACTACACCGACGTGGTTTTCGAAAACAAGACCACCTTCCACTATAAATTAGAACCTGCGAAAGGCGCCGTCCTCGACAACCTCTTCGGCGTTTCCTACCGCTACACCGATGGCGACGAGCGCGAATCCCGCGGCCGCGGCTACCAGGTGCTGGACCGCCGCGACCTCTCCTCCGGTCCCACCGGCAACGACCGTTTCGAGGGTGCCTACACCGGCACGGGCAACGTGCCCTACAACTGGCGGCAGATCGGCAGCTCGTCCGACTTCGGCGTCTTCGCCCTGGTCGACACCACCTTTGCCGGGAAAATCAGCCTGATCCTCAGCGGCCGCTTTGATTCCTACCGGGCCACCACCAACGGCACCGACTTGGGCGGAGCCTTCGCCAAGGTCTCGGGCAGCGACAGCGCCTTCACCTACAACGCCAGCCTCAGCTACAAGACCGCGAACGGTCTCACGCCCTACGTCACCTACGCCGAGTCCAGCTATGTCGAGCTGGGCCAGGGCGGCATGATCGACCGGCTCAACCTCGCGGGCGGCACCTGGCTGCAGGACTCGAAGATCGCCGAGGCCGGCGTGAAGGGCAGTCTGCTGGAGAACCGGCTCTACGCCACGCTCGCCTATTACGAGCAACAAAAGACCGCCTTCAACACCCAGGCCGGCACCTTCGACCGCTACAAGTCCAAGGGGCTCGAACTCGAGGCCCGCTACGCCCCGACCAAGACACTCAGCTTCACTGCCACCGGCACCTGGCAGAAGACCACGTTGCTCAACTCGCCGTTCTTCCTCGGCGTCACGCCCTCGTACCTGGGCCTCGACCCCGCCAAGACCTACGGCGGCCGTTTCGTCGCCGTCGGCGGCCTCATCGGCGTCCCCACGGGTTTGGAGACGCCGACACCCCGCAAGGTCTTCTCCGTCGGCGGCACCTACACCTCGCCCTCGGGCTTCGGCGGCTCACTCGGTAGCACCTATGTCTCCTCGATGTTCGCCGGCTATCTCCAGCAGATCCGCCTGCCCTCCTATTTCGTCACCCGGGCGGCGCTCTTCTACAACAAGGGCCCGTGGTCCTTCCGGCTTAACGGCACCAACATCCTGAACGCAAAATACTATACGCCGCAGTTCCTTTTCTGGGACACCTTCATCAGCCCGAGCCAGGGCCCCACCGTCGAGCTTAGTGTCGCCTACAAATGGTGACCTGACGGCCTTCCACCCCTCATCTCCGTGGCACGATCCGATCCGCCACGGAGACACCCACCCGGCCCGATAACTGCTTGCCCCTGTCAGGATGCCCATCGTCAACGACCCCGCCGTCATCGCCGAGATCGCCACGCTGCACGACGCCTACGAACGCGCCCTCGCGGCCAACGACGTCGAAACGCTCACCCGGTTTTTCTGGGACTCGCCCGACGTGGCCCGTTATGGCGTGATTGAGCATCTCTACGGAGCGGAGGAGATAAAAGCCTACCGCAAATCCAACGCGGTCGTCATCACCGACCGGAAGCTCCTCCAGCGAAAAATCGTCACCTTCGGCCCGGGCTGCGCCTCCGTGATGTGCGAGTTTTCCCAGGTTGCGCGCGGCAAGGTCGGCCATAGCCGCCAGTCGCAAACCTGGATTCGCTTTCCCGATGCCGGCTGGCGGATCGTGGCGGCGCATGTCTCCCTCGCCCTGCCCCCGCCGGCAGGCGCGTGGGCGGGCTACGCCGAGCGCGCGGCCGCGGTTCTCGCGCTGCCGCTCGCGGCCGGACATCGCCCTGGCGTCGAGCAAAACCTCGAGCGCGCCGCCGCGATTGTCGCGCCGCTCCTCGCACTCACCCTGCCCGCCGACACCGAGGTCGCGCCCGTCTTCACGCCATGAGTATCGGCCATGCCACCGCCACCGCGCTCGAAACCGCCGCCGCGGTGCGTGCGCGCCGCGTCACCGCGGTCGCGATCACCGAGGCGGCGCTCGCGCGCATCGCCGTCACTCATGCCCGGCTCAACGCCTTCACCACCGTCACCGCCGCGCGCGCCCGCGCCGAGGCCGCCGCCGTCGATGCCGCCATCGCCGCCGGCCGCGATCCCGGTCCGCTCGCCGGCGTGCCCTACGCGGTGAAAAATCTCTTCGATCTCGCCGGCATCGTCACCGTCGCCGGCTCGAAGATCAACCGCGACCACCCGCCCGCCGCCGTTGACGCCACAGCCGTCGAGCGCCTCCGTCGCGCCGGCGCCGTGTGCCTCGGCGCGCTCAACATGGGCGAATACGCCTACGACTTCGTCACCGAGAACGCGCACGACGGCCCCACGCGCAACCCCCACGATCTCGCCCGCTCCGCCGGCGGCTCGTCCGGCGGCAGTGGCGCCGCCATCGCCGCCGGCCTTGTGCCGCTCGCGCTCGGCACCGACACCAACGGCTCCATCCGCGTGCCGGCGTCGTTCTGCGGCATCTGGGGCCTCAAGCCCACCTACGGCCGGCTCTCGCGCGCCGGCAGTTTCCCCTTTGTCGACAGCCTCGACCACATCGGACCGTTCGCGCGCAGCGTCGCCGACCTCGCCGCCGCCTACGATGTGATGCAGGGCCCCGATCCGCGCGATCCCGTCTGCACCACGCGCGCGCCGGAATTCTCCGCACCCGCGCTGGACGCCGGCCTGGACGGCCTGCGCATCGCCGTGCTCGGTGGTTATTTTGAAAGAGGCGGCCTGCCCGAAGCGCACGCCGCGGTCGCCACCGTGGCCGCCGCGCTCGGCGTCGAACGCCGCGTCGAGTTGCCCGGGCCCGCGCTCGCCCGCGCCGCCGCCTACACCATCACCGCCAGCGAAGGCGGCCACCGCCACCTCGAGCGGCTCAAGACCCGCGCGGCCGACTTCGATCCCGGCACGCGCGACCGTTTCCTCGCCGGCGCGCTCACTCCCGCCGGCTGGTACCTGCAGGCGCAGAAATTCCGCGCCGTCTGGCGCGCGCAGGTGCGCGAGGTTTTCCGCTCCGCCGATGTGCTGCTCGCCCCCGCCACGCCGGTGTCCGCCACCCTTCTCGGCCAGCAGACGATGACGCTCGACGGCGTCGAGCTGCTCGTGCGCCCCAATCTCGGGATCTTCACGCAACCGATCACGTTCGCCGGCCTGCCTGTCGTCGCCGCGCCCGTGCACCGCGCCGGCGCGATGCCGCTCGCCGTGCAGCTCATCGGCGCGCCGTGGAACGAAGCCGTCCTGCTCCGCGTCGCCCGCGTGCTCGAAAAATCCGGCGTCTGCACCGCCCCCGTCGCCTCGCTCGCCGCATGAACCCGCAGCAGACCGTCTCCATCGCCGCCGAGCCCTACGCGTTTGCCTTCGTGCCCGCGTGCTGCGCGCTGCTCATCGTCGACATGCAGCGCGATTTCCTCGAACCCGGGGGCTTCGGCGAATCGCTGGGCAACGACGTCACCCTGCTGCGCCGCACCATCGCCCCGATCCAGAAGCTCCTCGCCGCCTGGCGCGCCCACGGCCTGCAGGTCATGCACACGCGCGAGGGCCACCGCCCGGACCTCATGGATCTCCCGCCCGCGAAACGCCACCGCGGCCGCGGCACGCGCCTCATCGGCGATCCCGGCCCGATGGGCCGCATCCTCATCCGCGGCGAGCCCGGCCACGAAATCATCCCGCAGCTCGGCCCGCTGCCCGCCGAGCCCGTGATCGACAAGCCCGGCAAGGGCGCGTTCTACGCGACCGACCTCCACGCGATCCTCCAAAACCGCAGCATCCGCCAGCTCATCGTCACCGGCGTGACGACCGAGGTGTGCGTCAACACCACCGTGCGCGAGGCCAACGACCGCGGCTACGACTGTCTCGTGCCCGCAGACTGCGTCGACTCGTATTTCCCGGAGTTCCATGCCGCCGGCCTCGCCATGATCAAGGCCCAGGACGGCATCTTCGGCTGGGTCTCGCATTCGGAGAAAATTCTCGCGGCGCTCGGCTGAGTCCGCCCGCGCCACCACCACCGCAGGAAAAACCACCATGACCACCGCCAAACCACGCCTATGGGTGCCCGGAGACTGGAACGCCTTTTTCGGCTTCGGCACCAACATCCTCGTCAATGTCCTCACGCTCACCGGCCTGTTGCGCTTTGTCCTGAAGATGCCCGACGAACTTGTCTTCGGCCGCATCCTGCCCGCGGTCGGACTCACGCTCTGCCTCTCGACGTGTTACTACGCCTGGCTCGCCTACGACCTCGCGCGCAAAACGGGCCGCAATGATGTCTGCGCCATGCCCTCCGGTCCCGGCGTCGGACACATGTTCATCGTCGTCTTCGTCGTCATGCTGCCGATCAAGCTCCGCACCGGCGACCCCGTCAAGGCGTGGGAGGCGGGACTCACCTGGGTCTGCATCCAGAGTGTGGTGCTGGTGATCGGCGGTTTTCTCGGGCGCTGGGTGCGCCAGGTCACGCCCCGCGCCGCGCTGCTCGGCACGTTGGCCGGCGTGTCGGTCACCTTTATCTCGATGCGCCCGGCGCTGCAGATGTTTCTCACCCCGGTCATCGGCCTCGTCTGTTTCGTCATCCTGCTGCTCAACTGGCTGGGCGGCGTGCGCTATTTTCGCGGCATTCCGGCGGGGCTTGTCGCCATCGCCGCCGGCACCCTCATCGCGTGGGGCTCGAATTTCTTCGATCTCAACTATGGCGGCCTGTCGCTGGCGGGCCTGACCGAATCGTTCACAAACTTCGGCTTCCGCGTCCCGTTGCCCGCGTTCGGCCATGTGTTTTCGGGCTTCGAATTCCTCGGAACCCTGCTCGTCACCGCGATTCCTTTCGGGCTCTACGACCTGGTCGAGGCGATCGACAATGTCGAGAGCGCCGCCGTGGCCGGCGACAGTTTCCCGACGATGCGCGTGCTCGCCGCCGACGGCGTGGCCAGTCTGATCGGCTGCGTCATGGGCAACCCGTTCATCCTGGCCGTCTACATCGGGCACCCGGGCTGGAAGGCGATGGGCGGCCGCATCGGTTACTCGGCCGCCACGGGAGTGATGATCGTTCTTTTCTGCTGGCTCGGCATCGTGCCGGTGATGCTGGCCCTGATTCCCGTCGTCGCGATCCTGCCGATCCTCCTCTACATCGGCATGTTGATCGGCTCGCAGGCGTTTCAGGAAACGCCCCGCCGGCACGCGCCCGCCATCATTCTCGCTCTCGTGCCCAATGTCGCCGCCTGGGCGCTCGCGCAGGTCCACGGTGCCCTGAGCGCGGCGGGCGTCACCACCATCGACGAGGCGCTGCACGCGAAGATGGCGGGCCAGGGCGTGCTGCTCCACGGCCTCGAGATTCTCGGCGGTGGCGCCGTCCTCGCCGGTCTCGTGCTCGCCGCCACCGCCGTTTTCATCATCGAGCGGCAGTTGTGGCGGGCCGCGGCGTTCGCGGCCGCGGGCGCGGTGCTGACCTTCTTCGGTTTCATGCACGGCGAACGCATCGGCCTCGGCCAGTCGCCGGAAGTCGCGGCGAGCTATCTGGTTGTTGCCGCCGTCCTCGCCGCCTGCGCCAGATTCTCCGGCGTGAGGCCCCGGGCGCCGGAGCCAGCCGAGCCGCATGGCATTCCCGGCTAGCCCGGGCCACTGCGCCGGCCTGCATACCCCGCATCTCTCACTCGGCCTCGTCTCGCCGCACTCGGCGAGGCTCTCAACCGCGCCAAGAATCTCGAGCCCGGCGCCCGACAGGCTTCCCGGCAGACCGTGAAGCAGGCGCCAATTCGACGAAGCTGTGGGTTCCCCCATCCACCCGGCAAGGCAATGGATTGCATTGCCATCGCATCCTGCTAGCTCTGCCCCCGCTTCATGAACCTGCCTGGCCTCATCGAAATTCCACTGCGGTTGGTGCTCTTGCTGGCCGGATTGCTGCTGCCGGGCTCGATGCTGCTGCGCGCCCTGCGTCTGCCGTGGTCGCTGGCCGCGGCGTTCGTCGCCTCGAGCGCCACGCTCTACGTCGTCGTGCTGCTTTTCGTCTGCACGGGATTGACCATCTCGGTGATCACTCTCGCCGTCGCCCTCGGTCTCGTGGCGCTGGCCGCGCGCGTGGTGCCCGCGCGCCGCAGCACGGCGGATTTCAACTCTTCCTTCGCCTGCTTCACCCGGATGGGCTGGTGGCTGCCGCTCTACCTCGCGTTCTGGGCGATCGTCGGCTGGCGGCTTGTCACCCAGCCGCTCAGCGGACCGGATGTTTATTTCCGCTGGAGTTACCTGGCCGAGCGGATGCTGCAGTTCGGCTCGCTCGATTTTTATCCCCCGCGCAGCAGCGCGGATTTTGTCCGCTACTACTGGGCGGAGAGCGTGCCGCCCGGCATCGCCAGCCTGTATGCGTGGGCCTACGGCTGCGGCGGCGGCAAGCACGCGCTGTGGACCTCGCCGGTCGTGGCGCTGCAACTGCTGTCGCTGCACGAGGTCATCTGGCGGCTGGCCGGCCGCTGGGGCGGCGAGGTGGTGGCGCGGCGCGCGGTGCTGCTGACCGCCGCGTGTCCCGTGCTCACCTGGTCTTTCCTGATCGGACAGGAGACCGGCCTGGCCGCCCTCGCGGTAAGCGGGCTGGTGTGGAGCCTGTCTCACTTGCGCGATGAGGACGGCCAGCGCTGGTCCGTGCTCACCGGCCTTTTTGCCATTGTGGCGGCGAGCACGCGGGAATACGGCGCGGTCTTCGCCGTGGCCGCCGTCGTGGCGGCGATCTTCATGAAAATTCCGCGGCAGCGCATCGTCATCCTGGCCCTGGCCGCGCTGCCCGCCGCCCTCGCGTGGCCGCTGCGGGTGTGGGCGCTGACGGGCAATCCGCTCTACAGCCTGGATCTGGGCGGGCTGTTTCCGGTGAACCAGGTGTTTGTGGCGTGGACCGAGGCGTTACATGCGCCCCACACGATGGCCCTGTCCACCATCGAAGGCTGGCAGGAAGTGGGCCGCTACATTTTGCTTTGGGCGCTGCCGGCCGCCCTCGGACTCGTCGCCCTGGTGATCCTGCTGGTTCAACGCCTGCGCGAGGCGCAAATCGTGGCCTGGTTTGTGGCCGTCAGCCTGGTGCTTTGGTTCCTGTCCGTGCCCCACACGGCCGGGGGCTTGTTCTATTCGCTGCGCGTGCTGGGCCCGGCCTTTGCCCTGCTGGTGGTGGTGGCCAGCTACGCCCTCGGGCTTTTTCTCCGGCATGCGGAAGCGGCGAAGTATGCTGCGCTGGCCGTCGCGCTCGTGCTGCTTGAATCCCTGCCCAAGACCCTGGTCCTCCCGGAAAACCCCTACCGGGCCGCGGTGCGCGACTGGCCGCAGGCCGCCCAGCAAGTTCCCGTCCTTGCCCATGCTTGGGAAGAGGGCCTGCTGGCGAAGCTCCGGCCTTTGCCGTACCGGCGGCGGGTTTTGTCTGATGTCGTCGGCACACCGCGACTCCTCGCTACCATCGACACCGAGGTCGCCCCGTTGTGGAGCCCAGAGGTCGCGTGGCTGTTCGATGAAAAGCTCAAGCCGGAGGAGGTGGCGCGACGCTGGCGACAATCCGGCCTGCGTTATCTCGTGCTCAACAAATCCGGCTCGGCCGCGACCTTCGTGCAGACGCACGCGCGGTGGCGCGCACCCTACTTCGCGCTTCGGCTGGTGGCCGAGACTGAAACGCACGTTATCCTCGAGGCCACGGTCGCGGCTGAGCCCCCGCGGTAAGACGCAGTCCGGGCTTTACACCTCCGCGCCCGCCAAGGCATTGATGCACGAATGACCGCCGACCGGCCCATCTCGGAAATACTCGCCACGCAGCGTACCGTGCGTTCGCTCGAGTTTTTCCCGCCCAAGGACGGGGCGGGCGTCGAGGCCTTGCGCCAGGCCGCGCTGGCGCTGAAGCGCATCGCCCCCGATTTTGTCTCCGTCACCTACGGCGCCGGCGGCAGCACGCGAGAGCGCACGGCACAGGTCAGCCGGCTGCTGCGCGAGGAGATCGGCTTCACGGTCATGCCCCACCTCACCTGCGTCGGCCACACGCGCCACGAATTGAACGGCATCGCGGACCAGCTTCATGCCGGCGGCTACCGCAATATCATGACGCTCCGCGGCGACCCGCCGAAGGGGCAGACTGCATTCATCCCTTACAAGGACGGCCTACGCTACGGCGGCGACCTGGTCGCATTGCTCAAGGCGCGCCATGCCGACTTCTGTCTCGGCGTCGGCGGTTATCCGGAAAAACATCCCGAGGCCCCGTCGCTCGAGGTGGATTTGGACAATTTGAAGCGCAAGGTCGAAGCCGGCGCGTCGTTCGTCACCACCCAGCTCTTCTTCGACAACGCCGTCTATTACCGCTTCGTGGAAAAATGCCGAGCTCGCGGCATCAGCGTGCCCATCGTGCCGGGCCTCATGCCCGTGCTGTCGCTGAAGCAGATCAAGCGCTTTACGGAGATGTGCGGCGCCACGCTGCCGGAAAAACTCATCAAGCGCCTTGAGGCTGCGGGTGAAACTCCGGAGATCGTCGAGTCCGTGGGCAATGAGTGGGCCGTCACGCAAATCCGCGATCTGCTCGCGCACGGCGCCCCCGGCTACCATCTCTACATCATGAACCGCGCGAAGAGCGCGCTGGCGCTCGCGGCGGGGTTGGCCGCCTAACCCCCCGCAAACACGGGCCGGAAGCCGGCCTCGGTCAGGATGCGCGCGACCGTCTCGCGCTGGTCGCCCTGGATCTCGATGTCGCCGTCCTTCACTGTGCTGCCGCAGCCGCAGGCGTTGCGCATTTTCTTCGCGAGCGATTCCTTCTCGGGCAAGCCGATGCCGGTGAAGCCGGTGACGATCGTCACGGTCTTGCCGCCGCGCCCGGCCGTGGCGCGCTTGATGTCGACCCGGCCGCGGTTCCGGGGATTTTTGATTTTTGATTTTTGATTCTCGATTGGCCGACCCGAGGTGGCAGGAAGCCCAGTGGCACTGAGCGCGCCAAATGGATTTTGCCCGAGCTCCTGCCCGCCGCTGGTGGGGATTTTGCCTGTGTCACCCATGACCGCCTCCGCAGCCGCCCGGCGGTGAGGCCGGCTTGGCGGTGCCTTGATCCCCGCCGCCGAGATATGCCAGCGCCTTGGCATAACTGCGGCCTTCAAGGAAATGCCGGAGTTGCGGATGCAGTTCCGCCCGGTGCGCCGCGAGCAAAGCCTCAAGCTCGGCCAGAGCGGACGAGACCGCCGGCCCATCAGAATCCTTAATCCCGGCGTGGAGGGAGATAAGGGCTGCTTTGATTTTGGTTTCAGGCATTTGTCGGTCTGGGATTAACTTTTCTTAATCAGCCGGCACTTCCGGCATTATTCCCGATTCATCCGCTCGCTCTTGGATTGAATCCACTTGTCTCTGCATACACTGAATGCTCCCATTCATGTCCGACGGTTACTATTACCCCTTTTTATAGG
>DATFUQ010000004.1:0-2358 GCA_035260745.1 Lacunisphaera sp.
GCCGTCGCGCTGCCTAAGTCCGAGGCCGACCTGCGCGAGCTCATCGCCTTCGCCTGCCGGCACCGCACCGGCCTCATCCCCCGCACCGCCGGCACCTCCCTCGCCGGCCAGGTCGTGGGCGCCGGGCTCGTCGTCGATGTCGGCCGCCACCTCAACCGCATTCTCAGCCTCGACGTCGCGGGCCGCCGCGTCCGCGTGCAGCCGGGTGTCGTGCGCAACGAGCTCAACCTCCACCTCAAGTCGCACGGTCTCTTCTTCACGCCCGAGACCTCCACGGCCAACCGCGCGATGATCGGCGGCATGGTCGGCAACAATTCCTGCGGCGCCAACTCCATCGTCCACGGCACCACCCGCGAGCACGTCGTCTCCATCCGCGGTTTCCTCGGCGACGGCTCCGAGGTCACCTTCGGCCCGCTCACCCGCGCGGAGTTCGATAAAAAATGCGCCGGACCCGACACCCTCGAAGCAAAAATCTACCGCACCATCCGCGACCTGCTCGGTGACGCCCGGAACCGCACGCTCATCCGCGATAACTACCCAAAGCCCGCTGTCACCCGCCGGAACACCGGCTACGCGCTCGACCGGCTGATGGAGTGCAATGTTTTCGATCCCGCCTCGGCGAAACCCTTCAATCTCTGCCAGCTGCTCGCCGGCTCCGAGGGTACGCTGTTTTTCGGCGTCGAGTTCGAGCTCAACGTCGAGCCGCTGCCACCGCCGGGGGCACTGATGTGCGCGCACTTCGCCACCATCCAGGACTCGCTCCACGCCACGCTCATCGCGATGCGCCACCGGCCGTTCGGCTGCGAGCTCATCGACCGTCACATCCTCGAGTGCACCAAGGTCAATCTCGAGCAGGCGAAGAATCGTTTCTTCGTGCAGGGTGACCCGGGCGCCGTGCTCGTCATCGAGATCCGCCACGAGGATCGCGCGGTCATCGTGGCCACGATGCGCACCCTTGAGTCCGAGCTCCGCGCCGCCGGCCTCGGCTACGCCTACCCGGTGCTGTGGGGCGACGACGCCAACCGGGTCTGGGATCTGCGCCGCGCCGGCCAGGGCCTGATGATGAATGTCCCCGGCGACGCCAAGCCGCGCGAGGTCGTGGAGGACACGGCGGTCGCCGTCGAGGACCTGCCGGCCTATATCGCCGAGTTCGACGCGCTCATGCGCGACAAATACGGCATCAGCAGCGTCTACTACGCCCACGCCGGCGCCGGCGAGCTGCACACCCGCCCGCTTTTCGACCTCAAGACCCGCGAGGGCCTCCGTTTCTTCCGCAGCATCGCCACCGACGTCGCCGCGCTCGTGAAGAAATACCGCGGCTCGCTCTCCGGCGAGCACGGCGACGGCCGTCTGCGGGGCGAGTTCATCCCGTTCATGGTCGGCCCGGAGTGCTACGCGCTGATGCGCCGGATAAAGGAGACCTTCGACCCGTCCGGCCTGTTTAATCCGGGAAAAATCATCGACACGCCGCCGATGGACACCTCGTTGCGCCACGGCCCCGATCACCCGACCCCCGGGCACAAGACGGTCTTCAACTTCAATGCCACCCAGGGCGTGCTCCGCGCCGCCGAGAAATGCAACGGCGTCGGCGAGTGCCGCAAGACCCACCTCATGGGCGGCACCATGTGCCCGAGCTTCATGGCCACGCGCAATGAGCAGGACACCACCCGCGCCCGCGCCAACATGCTCCGCCATGTCCTCACCGAGGCCCGCGAGGGGATGAACGCCTGGGACAGCGAACAGGTCGCGGGCGTGATGGACCTCTGCCTCTCCTGCAAGGGATGCAAATCCGAGTGCCCGTCCAACGTCGACGTCGCCCGGCTCAAGGCCGAGTGGCAGCAGCACTACAACGATGCCAACGGCGTGCCGCTGCGCTCGCGGCTCGTCGCCGGCTTCACGCCGTCCATGCGCCTGGCCTCGCTGTTCCCCGCGCTCTATAACTGGGCCGTCACCGCACCCGACGTCTCGCGCTGGATCAAGCGCTTCGCCGGCTTCTCGCTCAAGCGCAGCCTGCCGGAGCTGCACGCCACCACGCTCGCCAAATGGCACGCGCAGCACGCGAATAAGACCGGCATTGAAGGTGGAGCCCGGCCTCCGGACGGGCTTTCAGGACGTGCGAATCCAACAAACCTGCCCGGAGGTCAGGTTCCACCTCAATTCCCGAATGGCCGCGTCTTCCTCTTCTGCGACGAGTTCACGAATTACAACGACACGCCGATGGGCATCAAGGCGGTGCAGCTCCTCAACAGGCTCGGCTACGAGGTCGTCATCCCGGAGCACGTCGAGAGCGGCCGGGCGCATTTCTCCAAGGGCCTCGTGCGCGACGCGCAGCAATTCGCCATCCGCAACGTCGAGCTG
>DATFUQ010000005.1:0-30670 GCA_035260745.1 Lacunisphaera sp.
GCTGCGTGTGCTGCGTTAGCTTAATTTTTTTAGCCGAATCCAGACTGGGTCCGGCAATTCCATGCGGTTATCAAGCAACATAGTGTATGCTTTGATCTGCGCGGCTTTAAGCGGTTCCAACAGGTTTGAATACACGCCTTAATTCAGGACCCGCTGCACCAGTTTCTCATATTCATCGTGCGACACTGCGCCAGTCTTCTGGTGCACGATGCGGCCGCTGCGATTGATGAGAAAAGTGGTCGGGATGGCCTCGAAGCCGCCGAAGGCCTCGACCATGTCATCGTCGCCCATCACCAGCGTGTAATCCATGCCGTTTTCCTGCGCGAATTTCTTCACCCGCTCCGGTCCGATGCGGTCGAGTGAGACGCCCACGATGACGAGGCCGTCCTTCCCGTATTTTTTCTGCAGCGCAACGTAGCCGGGGATTTCGGAAATGCACGGCCCGCACCAGGTGGCCCAGAAATCCACCACCACCACCTTGCCCTTGAATTGCTCGGAGTTGAGCTCGTGGCCATTCAGATCCATCAACTTCCACACCGGAGCGGGCATCCCCATCATCCCGATCTGCTCGATTGCCGGAGCGCGATGGCTGTAAAAATAGGCGGCGCCCGCCGTCAGGACGACAGCGGCACCAACGATGGCGAGTAAACGGGGTTTGGTCATGGCAATGTTCGCAGGTGGGAGCATCCAGACCTTTTCTTGTTCCCGAAAAGAAAGGCCCCGGCTCCCGGGCCGGTCCACAGCTGGTCTCAGGCAGCGACGATCTCGACGTTGAGGATGTCGATGAACTTTCGCATCGCCGGCGTGAGGACGCGCCCCTTGCGGTGCAGGATGGCAAGCGGGCGGGTGAATTCCTTGCCCTTGAACACCACGACGGCGAGCGTGCCCTGCCGTACCTCCTGGACTACGGTGGCCTGGGGAACGATGGCGACGCCGTGGTCGATCTCGACGGCGCGTTTCACCGTCTCGATGTTGTCGAACTCCATCACGGGCGTGATCTCGAGCTTGTGGTCGCGGAATATCTGGTCAACCGCCTTGCGCGTCGGGATGTCAGGATCGAAACCGATGAACTTGTGCCCCGCCAGCGCCTTGATGTCCACCTCCGCGGCCTTGGCCAGCGGGTGCTGCGGGTGGGCGATGAGGACGAGGCGGTCATTGCGGAAAGGAATCATCTCGATCTGCCGGATTTTCTGGGGAAACGCCACCAGGCCAAAATCCACGGAATTATGCAGGATGTCCTCGTAAACCAGATTGGAGCGGCGGTATTCGACGCGCACATTGACCGAGGGGTAGTCGTGGAGGAATTTCTTGATGTAGGGTGGCAGCTCGTGCAGGCCGATGGAATAGATGGTCGAGATGCGGATGGTGCCGCTGATGACCTTCTTCATTTCCTGCAGCTCGCTCTCCAGTTTCTCGTAGACGTGCAGGATTTCCTTGGCCGCCTCGTAAATGCGCTGGCCCTCGCGGGTCAGATTGAACTGCTTCTGGCTGCGGTCCACCATCAGGGTCTTGAAGTTGCGCTCCATCGAACGGGCCTGCTGGCTGACGGCCGACTGGGTGATGCCATTCAACTTGGCCGCCTTGGAGAAACTCTTTGTTTCCACCAGATCGGCGAAGATTTTGAAGTTTTCGATTTGCATGCGCCGTTTATTATTGGGCTCAGCATAAACATTGCTTATCAGCATGTCATTCTAAAAGCAGCACTCACAGATGTTTATCGATTACGACACTTTCCGCCAGAGAGCTGACGCCCTGCTCCATCGAATAGCCAGCCAGTGTCGGGCGGCCAGCCGGCAGCCGGCCGAAGTCACCCTGTTGCCGGTGACCAAGACCCACCCGCCCGCCGCGGCGGAATACGCCGCCCGCTTCGGATTGGTCGCCGTCGGCGAAAATCGCGTGCAGGAAGCCGTGGAAAAACGCGCCAAAACCACCACCAACCTCCGCTGGGAGCTCATCGGCCATCTGCAAACCAACAAGGCCCGGTTGGCCGCCGCCCATTTCGAACGCATCCAAAGCGTGGACAGTGAAAAACTGATCGCCGCGCTCGACCACGCCGCCGGCGAGCTGGGCCGGAAGCTGCCTGTGTTGTTGCAGATCAACGCCGGCAATGACCCCGCCAAGTTCGGCCTGGAGCCCGCCGACGCGCCCCGGTTGCTGGAGTTCGCCCTCGCCCGGCCGCATCTGCAGGTGGACGGCCTGATGACCATTGCGCCCCTTTCATCCGATCCCGCCGTGGCCCGCCGCACCTTTGCCAGCTTGCGGGCCATCCGCGACGACCTGGCCGGGCGCTCGGGCGTGCCGCTGCGGGAGCTATCCATGGGCATGACCGGCGACCTCGATGCAGCCATTGCCGAGGGTAGCACGCTCGTGCGGGTCGGCACGGCCCTGTATGGGCCGCGCGAATAATTGAAAAGTTTCCAGCAAAAACGCTCCGGCGCGAAAACTTTCCTCGTTGCGCTGCGGCGGGAACCATTTTGGCTGCTCTTCCGTGGAAGCGCACAAATTCACGGCCGCGCAGCAAAAAGCCCTGGAGGGGCTTTTGGACGACACCTCGCCGGCCGTGCGGCAGGCCCTGCTGGCCCAGTTTGCCCAATACGGCCGGGACGGCGTTGAGTTGCTCCGCTATTTTGCCAGCCAGCCCAACCGTGTCCTCGCGCTGCACGCCACCTGGTATCTGCGCGAGCTGAATTTTTCCGATCCCGTCACCGAGTTCCGCGGCTTCATCCGCTCGCTCAATTATGAACTGGAAACCGGCGCGCTGCTGCTCAGCCGCACGGTCAACACCGGCCTCGATATCGGTGCGTGCTGCGCGCAACTGGAGATGATGGCCGCCCGCTGCCGCCAGTTGATCGCCGAGCCGGCCACTGCCCGCGAAAAATGCCGCGTGCTCAACCGCGTGCTGTTCCACGAATACGGGTTGCGCGGCAACGCGGATCATTACACCGACCCGCTCAACAGTTACCTCGACCAGGTGCTCGCCCGCCGCAAGGGCATCCCGATCTCCCTCTCCATCGTCTACCTGATCGTCGCGGAGCGGGTGGGGCTGAACCTCGAGGCGGTGGGCCTGCCCGGTCACTTCATGGTGGGCTGCTACGAGGAGAACGTCCCGTTCTTCATCGATCCCTTCAATGCCGGGGTCTTCCTGACCGCCGGCGAGGTCTTCGCTCTGCTGCGCCAGAGCAGTGTGAACGCCTCCGTGGCCGACCTGGCGCCGACGCCCGTGCGCGAGGTGCTCTGCCGGTGCTGCCGCAATCTCGTCAATCACTACACCGCCGCCAACAACCCGGAACATGCCCGGCTCTTCGCCGAGTTTGTGGCCGAGTTTGAATCCACCCACGAGCGGCACGCCCAGCCATAAAAAGCCCGGGCGCTTAGCACTGACCGCGGGAGGCCGGCTCGCTCCGTTTGGACCTTCATCGCCCAACCTCCGGCATAAAATCGGGCTCGTTCTCGGTGGCGAACTGGGCTTTGCTGCCGCCGCTTCATGCGCGCCGCGACCGAATCCATTCTTACCCTGGCCGACCTGACCGCGTGGTCGTTTCCCGGCGTGGCGCTGGCGGTCATCGGCCGGCCCGTCGCTCACTCCCTCAGTCCGGTGATTCAGAATGCCGCGCTGGCCGAGCTCGCGAAGACGCAGCCCCGATTTGCGGACTGGCGCTACTTCAAATTCGATATCGCCCCCGCGGAGTTGCCGGGAGCGCTGGCCCTCTTTCACGAGAAAAAATTCCACGGCCTCAACCTGACCGTGCCCCACAAATCGCTCGCGGTGGAGCATCTTCTCGCCAGCGACGCCTTTGTGCGCGCCGCGGGCGCGGCCAACACCCTCAGCTACACCGAAGCGGGCTGGCGGGGGGCCAACACGGACGGCGCCGGACTTTCGGCCGCCTTGCGCGCGGAGCTGGGCGCGGAGTTGGCCGGGGCGAATATCGTGCTGCTGGGCGCGGGCGGTGCCGCCCGCGCTGCGGCCGTGGAATGCCTGCGCGCGCGCTGCGCGTCGCTGTGGATCGGTAATCGTACCACGGCCACGCTGGAGACCCTGCTCTCCACGCTCCAGGGGTTCGCCGGGGAAACAAGCCTCAGGGGGTTTGCCCTCAATAACCCGCCCGCCGATTTGCCCGCCGGTTCCATCGTGCTGAATGCGACCTCGCTCGGGCTGGCGACCGGCGATCCCGCGCCCCTCGACTTGCGGAAAATTCCCGCGCCGGCCAAGGTTTACGACATGATTTACCGCCCGCCGCAAACCGCCCTGCTGCGGCAGGCGGCAGAGTTGGGGATTGCCCGCGCCAACGGCCTTTCGATGCTGATCCACCAAGGGGCTCGCTCGCTGGAATTGTGGACAGGTGCAACCGTGTCCGTCACCGTCATGCAAGACGCCGCCCGCCTCGCCCTGAACCCCGATTAAATCCGCATGGAATACGTCAATGAAGTCACGCGCCTGGCGCCCTGGTTTTTCCCGCTCATCGCAGTGCTGGTTGGAGCGTGCATCGGCAGTTTTCTCAACGTCTGCATCTATCGCATCCCCAAGGGTGAATCCGTGGTCCACCCCGGTTCGCACTGCGGCTGCGGCCAGCCCATCGCCTGGTATGACAATATTCCCGTCCTCAGCTGGCTGATCTTGCGCGGACGGGCGCGGTGCTGCGGCCGGCCGTTCAGCTTTCGCTATCCGGCCATCGAGTTTCTGACCGCCGCGCTGTTTCTCGCCTGCTGGCTCCTGTTCCCGCCTGGCAAGGCCGTGGCCGGGGCGGTGCTGTGCTCAATCGTGCTCTGCGCCCATTTCATCGATCACGATCACATGATAATCCCCGATGCCCTGACCATCGGCGGGGCCGTGGCGGGATTTTTTCTCTCCCTGGCCCTGCCCTCGTTGCACGGCCAGACTCACGAAATCTTCATGGTCGCCAGTGTCCGGTCCGGTCTGGCGGCCATCCTCGGTATTTTCGTAGGCTCGGCGCTGGTGTTGTGGATCGCGCTTATTGCCGAGGCTATTTTGAAAAAAGAGGCGATGGGCTTCGGCGATGTGAAGTATCTGGGCGCCCTCGGGGCCTTTGTGGGCTGGAAGGGCGCCGTCTTTGGTTTGTTCGGCGGCGCCACGCTAGGCTGCGTCTGGTTCATCCTCGCCTGCCTCTGGAAGAAAATCACCGGCCGGACTGCGCCGGTCGCTTTGCCAGCCGAGACCCCGGAGGGCCAGCCCGCTGAACTGGGCCTTGGCGTACACGTGCCTTTCGGCCCCATGCTGGGTCTGGCCGCGCTCATCTACTTTTTCTGCCTGCACCGCTGGGTGGACGCCTACTTTGACGGTTTGACCGTCCTATTCTGATTTATCCGGAGGCTGGAACTCCCTTGGCACCTCGCCCTGACGTCCCTGCACCACGAGCCGGAGCAAATAGGCCATCGCTTCCGCCCGGTTCTGGCCGCGTTCCGCCACCAGTTGATCCGCGCGTTTGATCAATTGGCGGGCCATGACGTCCGCCTGATCCGGCGTCGCGCCCAGTCCGCGGCAAAGCTTTGTCAGTTGGGCGAGTTCATTCATGCAGGCCGAGCCTGAGGCCGGGCGGCCCGTTGGGCGAGAGACTAAGACCGGCCGCCTGATCAAGATTGATTAACGAGAGCATGGCCAGGGCGACAAACTCATCCCCTTTGCTGGCGCTCGAGCGAACCTCCCCGACCTTTTTCTCTCCTTGGTAAAGCAGCGTGGACGGACGGGGCGGGGCTCCGGCGCCCCGCACGACATGCAACCGGCGCCGCACCTTGCCCATGTTCTTCAGCCGGGCCATGATTTCTTGACCGAGATAGCATCCTTTCGTGTAGGAAATCACCGACTCCTCGAGCCCGCCCTCATTCGGCAAATCACCGGGACCGAGATCCTGCGGAATGGCCGGCAGCACAGCCGAAATGCGTGCCAGATCCATCTCCGCCACCCCCGCCTCCACGCAACCCCGGGCGACAAACTGCTTTTTTGTTTCAGCTAGGATTTCCTCCGCCCCGATTATCTCATAATTTTCCGTCCGCCTTCTCCGTCCGGGGAAAATCATCGCTCCGTTGCTCCGGACCAAGCGGCCGGCGCCAGGCACCCCACCGAAAACTTGCTTGATTGCATCACCGCACCCCGGACCACCCAGGGCCAGTCCGTGCGCGTTTGCCGTTTCATCCCGCAGTGTGACATCATCGGCGACGATGAAAGCTTCGAGTCTTTGCTGAATGACGGTGGACGTTGTCGTTGTACTAACCAGAAGGAATTCATTTTCGGCCAGTCGCAGCACATGGCTGTCGGCCACGACCTTGCCCTTGTGATTGAGCCAAAGCCCATAGACCGCGCTGCCTGTTGGCTGACGCAAATCGTTGGTGAATTGCCCCTGCAAGAAGACAAAAGCGTCCGCCCCGGTCACCCTAAGCACTGCCATTGGGCGGTATTCATGAATCATCATCATGCCAAAGATCATTTTATTTGCAGTTTATATATGTGTATACCAATAGTTAGCACAGGATTTGATAAACTAATGATCTTCTGGTTGACGGACCGATGGAACTGGGTAGATATATGGCAGTCAACTAACACTTCTCCCGCATAGCGGGAGTTTTGGGGTAACTAAGAAAGCAATGGCCGGTCGCTTAGGGGTAGGCGACCGGCCTTTTCTTTGCCCAAATTCTTAGCACACAGCAAGGACTTGATCCTCCGCCTCGGACCCCGCCAAGCTGCTTTTTCATGCAGAAAACTTCCGACATCAATGTCGTCGAGACGCGTGCCCTGCCCTCGCCCGCCACGTTGCTGGCGGAACTACCCAAGACCGAGGCACAGGGCGAATTTGTCACGCGCACCCGGCGCGAAATTCACCGGCTCATTTTTACCGACGACCGGCGTTTTCTGCTGATCATCGGCCCCTGCTCCATCCACGACCTGGCGGCCGGACGCGATTACGCACGCAAGCTGGCCGCGCTGGCCCGCGAAGTCAGCGACCGGGTGATGATTGTGATGCGCGTGTATTTTGAAAAGCCCCGCACCACGGTGGGCTGGAAGGGCCTGATCATGGATCCCCACCTCGACGGTTCGCACGATATCAGCGCCGGCCTGCGTCTCGCGCGCACTTTCCTCCGCGATGTGCTTGATCTCGGACTGCCCACCGCCACCGAACTCCTGGATCCCATCACCCCGCAATATATCGCCGACCTGATCTGCTGGTCGGCCATCGGCGCCCGCACCGCCGAGTCGCAGACTCACCGGCAGATGGCCTCCGGTTTGTCCATGCCGCTCGGATTCAAAAATGGCACCGATGGTTCCATCGCCACCGCGATCAACGCCATCAAGGCCGCGGCTCAGCCGCACACCTTTCTCGGCATCAACCTCGATGGCTCCGCCTCCGCCATTGTCACTCGCGGCAATCCCGACTGCCATGTCGTTCTCCGCGGCGGCACCACTGGCCCCAATTACTCGCCTGCCCACATCGCCCAGACCGAGCAACTCCTCGCCCAGTCCGGCCTGATCAAGTCCATCCTGGTGGACTGTTCCCACGACAACTCCGCCAAGCAGCCCGAACGCCAGCCCCAGGTCATGCGCGAGCTGCTCGGGCAGATCGCCGCCGGCAGCACGTCCATCATGGGCGCCATGATCGAGAGCAACCTCGGCGCCGGCAGCCAGGCCTTCCCGCAGCCTAAGGACAAACTGCGCTACGGTATATCCATCACCGATGCGTGCATCGACTGGCCCACCACCGAGGCGTTGGTGCGCGAACTCCACACCAGCCTCGCCCCGCGGTTCAGGTGAGCCGGGGTCCGCCGTTTTCCGCATTTCCTCCGTGCGCTTCGCGTTCAGTGTGCTAATAGAAAAACTCCTATGAAAGCCCCCATCCGTGTCGCAGTCACCGGCGCCGCCGGCCAGATCGGTTACTCCCTGCTTTTCCGCATCGCCTCCGGCGCGATGTTCGGGCCCGACCAGCCGGTCATCCTCCAGCTCATCGAGGCCCCGATTGAAAAAGCCCTCAAGGCGCTCGAGGGCGTCGCGATGGAGCTCGACGACTGCGCCTTTCCGCTGCTCAAGGGCATTGTCCAGACCTCCGACCCGGCGGTCGGCTTCAAGGACGCCAACTGGTGCCTGCTCGTCGGCGCCAAGCCGCGCGGCCCCGGCATGGAGCGCGCCGATCTCCTCAAGGACAACGGCAGGATCTTCATCGGCCAGGGGCAGATCATCGATGCCGTCGCCGCGGCCGATGCCCGCGTCGCTGTCGTCGGCAATCCCGCCAACACCAACTGCATGATCGCCGCCAGCCAGGCCAAGCGCCTGCCCGGCGAGCGTTTCACCGCCATGGTGCGCCTCGACCAGAACCGCGCCCAGACCCAGCTCGCAAAAAAGGCCGGCGTCGATCTCACTGCCGTTCAAAACATCTTCATCTACGGCAACCACAGTCCGACGATGTTTCCCGCTTTCGCGCACGCCACCATCGGCGGCAAGCCCGCGACGTCGGTCATCACCGACACCGCCTGGCTCCAGGGTCCGTTTTGCGAGACCGTGGGCAAACGCGGCGCGGCCATCATCGCAGCCCGGGGCGCCTCGTCGGCCGCCTCCGCCGCCAACGCTCTCGTCGATCACGTCCGCAGCCTCGTTACGCCCGGCGCGATCCATTCCGTGGCCGTGAAATCAAACGGGCTCTACAGCTTTGACGCCAATGTCTGGGCCGGCATGCCCGTGCGCACGACCACGCCCGGCAGCTACGAGGTCATCACCAGTTACGTGATGGACGACTTTGCGAAATCCAAGATCGCCGCCACCAACAAGGAACTGGTGGAGGAGCGCGTCTTCGTTGCCGACATGATCAAGTGACGTCCGGAGTAACTTTCTCGGCGAAAGCAAAAGCGGCGGACCTTGACGGACGGCCGCTTCTTTTTTGCCCCCGATTATGCTTGCCCGAAATTTGCTCAGGCCGCCATCACCGGGAACTGGGCCGGAGTGTCCGGTTTTTTGAACAGACTGATGACGCCCATGACAATCAGCACCGGGATCCAGATGGGCGACAGAGCCATGGCGAGGGCGATGCCCACCGCCAGCAGTGCCGCCACCAGCGAAAGGCCCACCGCGCCGAGGATGGCCGCCAGAATGAGGCCGACGAAGGCGCCCACAAAGACCACCGGGATGAACTTGATGGCGAGCAGGGCCAGCACGACGATCAGGAAGATTTTGAAGAAGGTTTTCATACTTGGAATACACGCCACCCCCGAGAAAAGTTGCAGCCCGCGTTAACTTCTTGTTCAACAGCGCCGCGTGACCGACTCTGCTCCCATCCCCGTTGTTTGTGCGCTGGTCGTGCGCAAGGGCCGCGTTCTCCTTGCGCAACGCCCGTTGGACAAACACCTGCCGCTCAAGTGGGAGTTTCCCGGCGGCAAGGTTGAACCCCAAGAGGATCCCGCCGCCGCCATTGTCCGCGAGATTCGCGAGGAGCTGGGTTGCGACGTTATCATCACGCAGACCCTGCCACGCTTCCGGCACGACTACAAAACCGTCGTCATTGAAATAATCCCGTTCGTTTGTGCGCTGATCCAAAGCTCGTCCCCACCCCAGCCCCACGAGCATATCGCGCTGGCTTGGGTCAAACCCCGCGAACTATCCGCATATGACCTCGCGCCCGCCGATCTGCCGGTCCTGGCCCATTACCTCCGGGGTTAGACGATCCCTTTCTCCACCCACTGGTGGTCCCCAGCGATGACTTGCTGGGCGAGGTCGTAACCATGCTGGTCGGAGTTGCGGCCGATGCCGTCGAAGTTCTGCCGGATGCGCATCATGGCCTGCGCATGGAAGTCGTCCACCAGCATGAAAACCTTCTCGGCGGTCTGGCCGTCCTTGAGCAGTTTTTGGGCGAAGACGCACGACGCGGCGATGGCGAAGAGGTCGGTGCCGATGTCGGCAATGCGCCCGAGCAGCACCTGACGTTTTTCGAGCTTGGGACCGAACCGGACCATCTGATGGAAGAGTGTGCGGGCCATCCGGCGGCTGAGCGTGGCGACCTCGTGCATGTAGCCCGCGAGATGCGGATGCATGTCGGCGGGCGCACTGCCGCCGAACGGCAGCCACTGCTTGGGATACCACCAGGCATAGAACTTGGCGGCGGCGAACGCGCTCTTGAGGCGTTCGCTCCATGGCCGCTCGGTGTTGAGCGCGATGCCCGCGATCTTCAAGTGCGGGTCGAGCGCCTCGCGCATGATGAAGAGCCGCATGATTTCGGAGGAACCTTCGAAAATCATGGAGACCCGGTTGTCGCGCATCAGCCGCTCGACCGGATACGGTTTCTCGCCGCGCGCCTTGAGCGACTGTACGTTTTCATAACCGCGGCCGCCACGGAGCTGCATGAGGTCGTCCAGGCACATCCACGCCTTTTCCGTGCCCCACATCTTGCACATGGAGGCTTCGAGGCGGATGTCGGCCTTTTTGTCGCGATCCACGATGCGCGAGGTGGTGACCAGCATCGCCTCCATCGCGAAGGCGTGCGCCGCAATGCGGCGGATTTTCTCGGCGATGGCCGCGTGCTGTCCGATCGGCACCCCCCACTGGATGCGCTCCTTGCCCCACTCGCGGGCGATCTGCAACGCGCGCTTGGTCACCCCGATCGACGAGGCGGGGATGGAAAGCCGGCCGGAGTTGAGCGTACTCAGCGCGACCTTCAGCCCGCGGCCCACGCCGCCCACCACCTGGTCCTTCGGCACGCGGACATTGGTGAAGCGGATGACGCCGTTGTAAAGCGCGTGCAGCCCCATGAACTGGCTGCGGTGCACCACGGAGATGCCCGGCGACTTCGCCTCCACGACGAAGGTGGTGATCTGCGTGCGCGGTTTGCCGTCGACCAGCTTGGGCGGCGTCTTGCACGCGACGATGAGCAGGCCGGCGCGCGTACCGTTGGAGCACCAGAGCTTTTCCCCGTTCAGGATGTAGTCGTCCCCATCCGGCTTGGCCTCGGTGGTCAGCCGCGCGGGATCCGAGCCGACGCCCGCCTCGGTGAGCGCGAAGGCGGACAGCTCGCCCCCGGCGACGCGGGGCAGGAATCTTGCCTTTTGCTCCTCGGTGCCGAAGAGCAGCAGCGGCTGCGGCACGCCGATCGACTGGTGCACCGAAAGGTGGGCGAAGACATTTGAGCAGTGGCTGGCGATCAGCAGGCAGGCATGACAATAAGTCGTCTGGGAAAAACCGAGGCCGCCGTATTTTTTCGGGATCTTGATGCCGTACGCGCCGAGTTTCACCAGGCCGCGCTGCACCTCGTTGGGGATTTCGCCAGTGCGGTCGATGAGGTCGGCTTCGACATGCTCCCGCAGATAAGCGGCCAGCTCGGCAAGAAACTTGTCCGCGTGGGGCTTTTCCTCCGCGTCGATATCCGTGACGGGGTAGAGTTTTTCCGGCGTCCACCGGCCCATGAAAAGATTGGCGACGAAACTGATGTCCTCGTGCGACTCGCGCGCGGCCTCGGTTACCTGGAGGGCGGCGCGCTGGCCCGTGCTCATCTTTGACATGTCGATGACGGACTTGTCCTCGTCGGATCTGGGTTTGGGCGGGGGCGGAGTGGTAACAGTGGGCATGGGGCAACGCGGCGCGAACGCCGCAGCGGTGTTTGGTTTGCGTCAATAAACTCCCCGTTTGCGACCCAGTCAACCGGCGGTGCGCCACTAAACCCCTATTTAACCCTTTGGGAGTAAGTTCCCTCGGGCAACGTTCATCCCGCAGCTTGCATTCACGGGGCGATGTGGCACGTTCCCGCTCCCACGTTCTTTGACCCGCGTGGCCGCCCGGCGGCCGCTGGTCCCACGAAATCACTTTCGGGGGTGTTCCGGATTCGACCCTTGGTTGGAGCGCGCAGCTGCCTGTCGAGAGCGAGGGACTCTCGTTAATCCCCCTTCAAAACAAACAAACGGCACATTCGAAGAAATGCCTCTGGCTGCCTAAAAATTGCAGCCACGTTCCCACCCTGACACCTGCTAGGGGCTGGGAGCGTCGACAGCAGGAATAGCGGTGACGGCCGTCGTGACGTCGCCGTGGTATCTTCAAACCATGACTGGCCGAGGGAGGAGCGTGCGTCATCGCGCCCCTGAGGTGAGATCCAATCAGACGCTACACAGGTAGATGCGGCGCGTGAAGGCCAGGGACACAGGGGTTCAACTCCCCTCACCTCCACCATTTTTCATTCCGAAGCGGAAAGTTGTCACCGCGGTGGATGTGCTTGAACCACCATTCGTCTTTTTGCGCGCGCACAGGTTTCAATCGGCTTGTCGCTGAGCTGTTGGAGGGGCCGGAGTTGGCGGAGGAAAACGCGGCCGATTTTCTCCGCGAGGAGGAACTGTTTTTGGCCGAACGTGGGGGTCTTCCACACTGGCAGGCAGCTTGTCTTCCAGTGCGATCGGGAGGCACAGGGCCAGCGTTTTACGCGAGAACCTGTAACCTTTGGGCCGCCGCCCGGTATTCCCTGCTGCACACCCCATGATCGCTTTCCATGCTCCTCGCTCCCGTCACCCAATTCCGAGTTCCCTCCCCGGCTGTCCTCGCTAGCCTCCCCGTCGCTGTGGAAGCCCCGTCCGACCACGAACTCATGATTGCCGTGCGCGCCGGAGAAATCCGCCGGCTTGGCGAGCTCTTTGAGCGCCATCACCGGCCGCTCTACGGTTTCTTCGTGCGCCTGACCAACCAGCCGTCGATTGGCGAGGACCTCGTGCAGATTGTCTTCTACCGCATCCTGAAATACCGGCACACCTACCGCGACGAGGGCAAGTTTTCCGCCTGGATTTATCACCTCGCCCGCAAGGTCGCCGCCGACCACTTCCGCAAGCACGCCGCCACGCCGACCCCCACCGACCCGGCCGACCTGCACGCGCAACCCGACCCCGAGCCGCAGCCCTCCGACCAAGCCGCCACCGCCGAGGACGTGGTCCTGCTCCGCGCCGCCCTCGCCCGCCTGCCACTGGAGCAACGCGAGGTGCTCGTGCTCTCCCGCCTGCAGCATCTCGAGCACAAGGAGATCGCCAAGCTGCTCGATTGCTCCGTCGGCGCCGTCAAGGTCCGCGCCCACCGCGCGCTCAAGGAGCTGCGCGACGTTTATTTCAAAATCAGAAAGGAAAAGGCGGCCTGACCGCCGATCCCAACCCTTCAACACACCACCCGAGGATCCACCATGAACTGCTCCCGCGTCCAAGATAGCTTCATCGACTACCAGGATGGCACGCTGCCCGCCGACGAGGCCGCGCAGCTCCGCGCCCATCTCACCAGCTGCCCGACCTGCCAGCGCGAATGGTCCGCGCTGCAGGAAATCACCCGCAAGCTCGACACCCTTTCCCCCGCCGAGGAACCCAGTCCGCGCCTCGGCGAGCAATTCTACGCCATGCTCGAGACACACCAGCGCGAAGCCGACGCCCCGAGCCCCTTTGCCCCGGCCCGCAGCCGCATCGACCGTTTCTTCGCCACCCTGCTGCCCGACCGGCCCGCCCTGCAGTTCGCCTTCTCCCTCGCGCTGCTGATTGGCGGCCTCTACGCCGGCCAGCGCTTTCTGACCCAGCCGGTCGTGGTGGCACCCATCGATGACTCCGCCAAGACGGAGGTCGCCGAACTCCACAAGCAGATGGAAAAAATGAGCCAGCTTGTCTATTACTCCCTGGCCCAACAGCAATCCACCAGCGACCGCCTGAAGACCGTGCTCGCCACGATGGACCTCAAAAGCCCCGACCGCACGGTACTCACCGAGTTGGTCGGCTCACTTGCCTTTGACCCGTCCATCAACGTCCGCCTCTCCGCCGTCGAGGCGCTGGCGCAGCACTCCGATGATTCCCTTGTCCGCGCCGGGGTGCTCTCGGCCCTGCCCCGGGAACGGGCGCCGCTGGTCCAGGTGGCCATGATCGAACTGCTCGCCACCGCGCGGGACCAGTCCGCCCTGCCGGTTTTTGAGAAACTCGCCCGCGACGAAGCGGTCGACCGCAATGTTCGCGACGCCGCGCGCCGGGCCGTGGCCGCGCTGCGCCTGCCCGCCCAGCCCGACAACGCTCCCGCGGCCACGACCAAGAAAAACCTCAAGCCCACTCTCACATGAAAACCAACATCCCCTCCCTCCCTCTCCGCCTCCTCAGCGCCGCGTTCCTCGTGTTCGCGCTTTCCGGCGCCACCCTGCGCGCCGACGAGGACGGCTCCACCGCCACCGTCAAGCTCTCCGCCCCGGGCAAACCCTCCACCCTCTGCCTCGACATGCCGTGGGCCGATATTCACATCGTCGGTGTGGATGGTGACACGGTTACCGTCGAGTCCACGCTCGCGCAAAAGGGCGCCAAGCCCGCGCGTCCCGGCGGCCTGCGTCGGCTCGACGACGAGGTCAGCTTCGAGATTACCGAGCATGACAACGTCGTCAGCCTTCGCCTCGCGGGTGACAATCCGTGGGCCGGCCATGACGCCGAGTTCAAGATCTCCGTGCCGCGCACCATGGCGCTCGACCTCAAGACCGATGCCGGTGGCGACCTCAAAGTGGAAAACACCGAGGGCGACATCGAGATCACCAGCATGAACGGCGACGTCGTGCTCAAGGGCATCAGCGGCGCCACCACGGTAAACACCATGAACGGCGAGGTGCGCGCCACCTACGCCAAGGCCCCGCAAAAACTCGTTCTGCTCACCTCGATGAACGGCGAGATCGACCTGCGCGTGCCCCCCGATACCAAGGCCAACGTGCGCCTGAGCACCCACAATGGCTCGATCCTCACCGATTTCGACGAAAACGTGCTCAAGACCAAGTCCGAGAGCAAGGGCTCCGGCTACTCTTACTCCTACGGCAGCAGTGAGTCGGCCCGCATGAGCGCCGACGCGGCCCGCATGGCCGCTGACGCCACGCGCATGGCGATGCAGGTGGCCCGCGACGTCAGCCGGGAAGTGAAACGCGAAACAGAACGCGCTGCAAAAGAGGCCGCTGCTGCCCCGGAGGCGGAAGCTACGCCGGCGACCGCCCCGCGCGCACCCCGGGCCCCGCGCGCGCCGATGCCCCCGATCACCGGCGGCAAAGTCGTCACCGGCACGCTGAACGGCGGCGGCGTGGACATCAAGGTCTCCACGATGAACGGCGAGATCACCCTTCGGCAGTCGAAGTAGACATCCCTGATTCTTATCCGCCCGCCCGGCTCACGGAGTCCGGCGGGCTTTTATTTCCCCGCACCGGGAATTCAGTTCTTCAGGGGCGCTTCCTCCGGCGCCGTGCCGTCGGGCCGGGTGATGGTGAAGTTCCCGCGCATCCGGATGTCCTCCGAAGACGCCCCGACCATCACGGTGAACCGGCCGGGCTCGACCGTCCAGTGGCCGGTGCGGTCGTAGAGTTGCAGATGCTCCGGCTTGAGCGTGAAGCGGACGTTCTTCGTCTCGCCGGGCGCAAGGGCGACGCGCGCAAAGCCGCGCAACGCCTTGTCGTAGGTGGTGACGCTGCTGTAGTCGTCGCGCAGATAGAGCTGCACCACTTCCTCGCCGGCACGACCGCCGGTGTTGGTGACGTCACCGGCCACCTCGATATCGGCGCCGGGGCCGGCGCGCTCCGGGGAAATTTTCAGCGCACCGTAGTCGAACTTGGTGTAACTCAGCCCGTGGCCGAAGGCAAAGAGTGCGCCCTCGACCATGCCGTTGTCCCTCGCCTGCGAGCCGGGCTTGGCGGGAAAGTTGAGGGGAATCTGGCCGGCAGACTTGGGGAACGTAATGGCCAGCTTGCCGGAGGGATTCGTGTCGCCGAAGAGCACATCGGCCAGGGCGGCCCCGCCCTGCTCGCCGGGAAACCACAACTCGACGATGGCCGGCACATGCCGGACGGCCCAATTGACGCTCAGCGGCCGGCCGTTGCTCAGCACAAGCACGAGCGGCTTGCCGGTGGCCGCGAGCGCCCGCAGCAAGTCCTCCTGGTAGCCGGGCAGGTCGAGGCTGACCCGGCTGTGCGACTCCTGGGATATTTCCTCGGTCTCGCCGAGCACGGCGATGATGACATCGACGTCCTGCGCGGCAGTCACGGCGGCAGCGATGCCGGCGCGGACCTTCTCAGGCATCGCCTCCTTGAGGATGTCGCTCTCGGGAAAGTCCTCGTCGATGACCGTGCAGCCCTCGGCGTAACGCACGTCGACGGTCGCGCCGAGTTTCTGGCGGATGCCGGCGAGCGGCGTGACAAAGTCAAGCTGCTGGGGGCCATAGCGCGACCACCACCCGCCGGGGTTGTCCGCGAGCGGGCCGGCGACAAGGATGCGCGGGATATTCCTGGCGAGCGGGAGGGTCTGCTTTTCGTTTTTCAGCAGCACGATGGATTCACGGGCGGCGCGGGCGGCGGCAGCCAGTGCGTCGGGCGCGCGGATGATTTTTTCCGTGGCGGCGGGATCGACGACATAAGGCTGGTCAAAGAGTCCAAGCCAGAATTTCACACGCAGGATGTCGCGCACCCGGGCATCGACCACGTCCATCGACAGCCGGCCGGTTTTCAGCGCCTCGCGCAGGAGCGCGCCGTGCCTTTCCGGCTGGGTGAAGTTCGTGCGGACATTCAGGCCGGCCTCGTGGGCCATCACGGCGGCCTCCAACGGGGTGGGTGCGACCCGGTGTTTGGTGTGGATGAATTCAACCGCGTCGCTGTCGGAGACCACATAGCCCTTGAAGCCCCACTCCTTCCGCAGAATGTCGGTGAGAAACAGGCTGTTGGCTTCGATCGGGACGCCGTCGTAGTCGTTATACGAAGCCATGACGCCAAGCGCACCCGCATCACGCACCGCCCGGCGGAACGGCTGCAAATACATCGTCTGCACCTCGCGCCAGGTCGCCGACGGGTCCGTGCGCGCGTTGCCGTCGCGACCGCCCTTCGGGATGCTATAGACGGCGAAGTGCTTCAGCGTGGAGACGACGCGGTTTTCCTGGATGCCACGAACCTGTTCGATCCCGAGCTCGCTGATGAGAAAGGGATCCTCGCCATACGTCTCGACCGTGCGGCCCCAGCGGGGATCGCGCGCGAGGTCGAGGATGGGTGAATAGACGTTGGTGTAGCCGAGGGCGCGCGCCTCGCGGCCAGTGATGCGGCCGATGGTGCGGACCAGGTCGCGATCCCACGCGCAGGCAACGGCGATCTGCGCGGGAAAGCTGGAGGCCTTGACATGAAGCAGGCCGCGGATGCCCTCGTTGGTGAAATCCGCCGGGATGCCCAGACGCGTGTCCTCGATGAAGAAGCGCTGCACCTCGTTGAGGCCGCGCGGATGCAGCGGCCACGGGAAGGCAAACCGGGTCGGCAGCAGGTTGCGGGCAGATCCGACGTTGCCGTTCATGTGCTCGTCAATGTTGCCGATGCCGTCCTTCCAGAATGCAGTCTTCCAGGCCGGCGTGGGCAGCTCGTCCTTCAGCACGCGGGGGAAGCCGTAAAGCGTGACCATCTGCGCGGTCTTTTCGTCGGCGTTCATCCGGCCGAGCAGATCGGTGATGCGGGTCTCGGTATCGAGCGCGGAATCTTCGTAAGGATCCTTCACCCCGTTCTTGTTGAGGTCTATCCAGCCCTCATGGTAGATGGGCGTCGCCGGCCGTTCGGTGATGAAACGGGCATCGGCCGCGCAGCTGGTGCTCAAAATCGCACCGGAAGCAATGAAACCGGACAGGGCCGAGCGGAGAACGGAGAGGTAAAAACGCATACTGGGCAGGATCGGGAATTGGAGCAACCAGCGGCGCACGCACGCAGCGGCCCGCTGCCTAGCTGGAAGCGATATTATCCCGCTGCAAGCCAAGACAAGTGTGTAGTTTCAAGGGCCTTAACCATCATCTTTGTGGTTGCCGTTTACTTGCACTAGCAATAGATTTTATCCCTTCACCTCTCCATAATCCGTTACCTTCCTATAATCACAGACTAGTCAGACTTCCTGCAGTTCACCGGGCCTTCCTCAACACAACCCCAACCCCACAGGGAGGGATCCTCTCGTGCCGCTCACGCAGAACAATAAAACAACCACGGCCGTCGCCGTGGCACTGGGGTTCATGATGCTGACTGGCTGCAGTTTCGCGCAGACCACGGATGCAGCTCCGCCCACCACTGCGCTGAAAAAACTCAGCCTGGAGGAATTGATGGACATCGAGGTGACCTCGGTTTCCAAGCGGCCGGAGAAACTTTCGGAGACTGCCTCGGCCATCCAGGTCATTACTCAGGATGATATCAGGCGCTCCGGCGCCACAAACCTGCCGGAGGCGTTGCGCTTGGCGGGCAATCTGAACGTGGCGGCGCAAAACTCCCACGACTGGAACATCAGTGCGCGCGGATTTAACACCGACTTGGCAAATAAGCTTCTCGTCTTGATCGATGGGCGGACGGTCTACACGCCGCTTTTTTCCGGCGTGTTCTGGGATGTGCAGGATTATTTGCTCGAGGATGTTGATCGCATCGAGGTCATCAGCGGACCCGGCGGGGCGCTGTGGGGAGCAAATGCGGTCAATGGCGTGATCAACGTCACCACCAAGAGTTCCAAGGATACCCAAGGACTCTATCTGGAAGCCGGCGGAGGAACGGAACTGCGGGCATCCACCGGCGTGCGTTATGGCGGCACTATTGCCCCCGGGGTTTATTTCAGAGTCTATGGCATGTATTCCGACCGCGCTCCCGGCGTGATGGCGAACGGGAAGGAGTCTCCCAACTCCTGGCGGATGGGCCGGGGCGGGTTCCGAATCGACTCTGAGTCCCTGCCGCAAAATGTGCTTACGCTGCAGGGTGATTTTTACAGCGGCAGCGAAAATCTTGAGACGGGGGGCGCGAGCAAAGTAAGTGGTCGAAACATCCTGGGGCGCTGGGCCCATACCGTTTCGGCAGATTCGGATGTTAGTCTGCAATTATACTATGACCGGACCCACGTAGCCATGCCGAAGCCTGCCGGTGGTTCTGTCCCCGCTGGAACCCTGACGGATGACCTCGATACCTACGATTTGGATTTCCAGCACCATTTTCGTTGGGGCGAACGCCACCGTTTAACCTGGGGCCTGGGGTATCGGTTTACTCACGACCTGGTCGGAAACGCGCCGGGTGTGGCCTTTCTCCCGGCGCAGCTGGATCACAATCTTTTCAGCGGTTTTGCGCAGGACGAGATCCTGCTTCGCCCGGATCTGTTCCTCGCGCTCGGGACCAAGCTCGAGCACAATGATTATACGGGATGGGAATGGGAACCGAGCGGCCGGCTGCGGTGGAATTTTACCCCCACGCAAATGCTCTGGGCGGCGGTCTCGCGGGCGGTCCGGACGCCTTCACGCATTGACCGGGACCTGGTGGAACCGACCTTTCTTCCCGCACCCTTTCCGCAGAGCATCCTGAGCGGCGGGCCTGATTTCGCTTCCGAAACAGTGATTGCATACGAATTGGGCCATCGGGCCCAACTGGGCGCCAAAGCAACCGCCTCTCTTTCGGTTTTTTATAATGACTACAATCATGTGCGGAGCACCACTCCCAGCCCTCCCGGCTTTCCCTCCTTTGGCTTCCCGCTTGTCTTCCACAACAATCTGGAAGGTGAGACCTACGGCGTTGAACTCAGCGCCACTTATCAAGTGCTCGCCGGGTGGCGGCTGCATGGCAGCTATAATCTGCTTAAAGAGCACCTCCGCATCAAGCCGGGCCAGGTGGACTTTAGCCGGGCCCTCAACGAAACGGCCGATCCCCAGCAGCAGTTCTCTTTTCGTTCGTCGATGGATCTCCCGCGAAATGTAGAAGTGGATGCCGGGCTGCGCTGGGTGGATACCTTGCATAATAATAACGGACCAAACGCCGGGACGGTGCCGAGTTACTTCGAGCTGGATTTGCGGCTGGGCTGGCATCCCACCAGCAGACTTGAACTCTCCGTGGTCGGGCAGAACCTGTTGCACGACCATCATCCGGAATACGGCTTCCCCGGCCCGGCGCGGGAGGAGATTCAGCGCAGCGTCTACGGGAAGATCACCTGGCGTTTATGACCTCACCACGGAAAAGACGCAGCGCACAGCGGTTGATCCTGGCCGTCCCGGCGCTCCTTTTTTCAGGCTTGGCCGCCGCCCAGACCGCGAACGCAGGCCCGGCCATGACCGCACTGAAGAAACTCAGCCTGGAAGAACTCATGGGCCTCGAGGTGACCTCGGTTTCCAAGCGGCCGGAAAAACTTTCGGAGACTGCCTCGGCCATCCAGGTTATTACCAACGAGGACATCCGTCGCTCAGGCGCAACCAGTCTGGCCGAGGCCCTGCGCCTCGCCACGAACCTGCAGGTCGCGCAGCTCGACTCGCGTCAGTGGGCCATCAGCGCACGTGGCTTCAACAACTCGTCCGCCAACAAGCTGCTCGTGCTCATGGACGGACGCACGCTCTACTCGCCGCTGCATGCCGCCGTGTTCTGGGATGTGCAGGACACGCTGCTCGAGGACGTCGACCGCATCGAAGTCATCAGCGGCCCCGGCGCCACCCAGTGGGGCGCCAACGCGGTCAACGGCGTGATCAACATCACCACCAAAAGCGCGAAGGACACGCAGGGCCTGCTCGTCGAAGGCGGCGGCGGCTCGGCGCCGACCGGTTTCGGCGGCGTGCGCTACGGCGGCACGCTTGCACCCGGAGTGCATTATCGGATCTACGGAAAATATTTCGACCGCGCCCGCACCCAGTTTTCAAACGGCCGCAGCGGGGCCAACGACTGGCGCATGAGCCAGGGTGGCTTTCGCGTGGATTGGGATGCGGCGGCCGACAATCACCTCACGCTGCAAGGCGATGTCTATGACGGTCACCTCGGCCAGCCGGGTGCGGCCGATGTGGACGTGAGCGGCGGCAATTTGCTCGGCCGTTGGTCGCGCACTTTGTCCGATAAATCCAACCTCAGCCTGCAGTGGTATTACGATCGCACGCACCGGCGCATCCCCGGCACGTTTGCCGAGGATCTCGGTACCTATGACATCGATTTTCAACACCGCTTCCCGCTCGGCGACCGGCACGATCTCATCTGGGGTGCCGGTTACCGGCTGATCGACGATCAGCAGCACAACGACTACCCCGTGCTCGCGTTTCTCCCGGCGCACGTCCGCCGCGAGTCATTCAACGTGTTTGTGCAGGACGAAATCACGCTAGTGAAAGACCGGTTGCATCTGACCCTCGGCACGAAGCTCGAACACAACTTCTATACCGGCTTCGAATCCCAGCCCAGCGCCCGCCTGTCGTGGCTCGCCAGCAAGGAACAGACCGTGTGGGCCGCAGTCTCCCGTGCGGTGCGCACGCCCTCGCGCATCGACGGCGAATTTTATGCCCCCCGCGATCCGCCGTTTACGCTGCTCCAGGGCAATCCTAATTTTGTGTCCGAGGAACTGCTCGCCTACGAGTTCGGCTGGCGCGTGCAACCCTCGCCACGGCTTTCCCTCGCCCTCGCGGCTTTTTATCACGACTACGACAAGCTGCGCTCGACGGAGCGCGTCAATCCGGCGGCGCCCTTCCCCCTTTTCCTCGGCAACGGTCAGGCGGGCAGTGCCACCGGCGCGGAATTGACGGCGGATTACCGGGTGACGGACCGGTGGCGGCTGCGCGCCGGCTACACGCAACTCCACCTGGACCTCCGCAACAAACCCGGCAGCACCGCTCCCGCCCCGACCGACACCGATCCGGAACACCAGTTCTCGGTGTGCTCTTCGCTGGATCTGCCCGGGCATTGCGAATTCGACGCCGCCTATCGCTTCGTGGCGCGCCTCACCGCCGCGCGGGTTCCCGCCTACGATGAAGTGGACGCCCGCCTCGGCTGGACGCCCACGCCCTCGCTGGAGATATCCGTCGTCGGACAAAATCTCCTGCATGCGCAACATGCGGAGTTCAACACCGCGACCGCGCGCCAGGAACTCGCGCGCGGCGTCTACGGAAAGATCACATGGCGTTACTAAGGATATTCCCGCCCCGTTGGCGCAATCGTCGCCGCACCCCTGTCCGGTCATGGCTGGCTCTGTGCGTCCTGCTGCCGCTGTTGGGCGCGCCCGACCTGGCGGCCCAAACGACCCGCTTTCGCGAGGATCAGATCAAGGCGGTCTTCCTCTTCAATTTCGCCCAGTTCGTCGAGTGGCCGCCCGCGGCCTTCCTGGATCCGCAGGCCCCGCTGGTCATCGGCGTGCTGGGCGAGGACCCCTTTGGGGCGGCCCTCGACGAGACGGTCCGCGATGAAAAAATCGGCCAGCGCCCGCTGGTGGTGCGACGGTATCGCCGCGCGGAGGAAATCGACCAATGTCACATCCTGTTCATCAGTGAATCGGAGACCGGCCGGCTGGAGGAAATCATCACCCGCTCGAAAGGCCGTAGTATGCTTACGGTTTGCGACACCGAGGGCTTCGCCAAGCGCGGGGTCATGATCCGGCTTATTACCGAAAAGAACAAAATCCGCCTGCACATCAACCTGGACGCCGCGAAGGCCGCCGGTCTCACCATCAGTTCCAAGCTGCTCCGGCCGGCGGAGATCGTCACCACCGGGAAGGACTGACCATGCGGCTCAAACACATGCCGATCCGGCGGAAGCTGATGCTGATCATCCTGCTGACCAGCGGCGTGGTGATGCTGCTCATGCGCGGCGCGTTTTTCACTTACGAATACCTGACCTTCCGGTCGGCCACGGTCCGGCAGCTCTCCATCCTCGGTGAAATCCTAGCCGCCAACAGCACGGCCGCGCTGGCCTTTGAGAATCCTGAGGACGCGAAGGAAATCCTGTCCGCGCTCCAAGCCGAGCGCCACGTCGTGGCGGCGGCCCTCTACGACCGGAAAGGCCGGCTCTTCTCCCACTATCCGGAGATCCTGCCCGCCATGATCGTTCCCTCCGCGCCCGGTCCGGATGGCTACCGCTTCGGCGAATCGCATCTGGCCGGCTTTCAACCCGTGATGCAAAAAGACCGGCGACTCGGCACGCTTTACCTGGAGTTCGACACAGGAGCCGTCATGCAGGAGTGGCTCTGGGGCTCGCTCCAGATCGCCCTCGCTGTGATGGTGGTCGTGCTGCTTGTGGCTTACGGGCTTTCCCGGGCGCTGCAAAAGCAGATATCCGGACCCATCCTCGCCCTGGCGGATACCGCCCGCGCCGTATCCGAACGCCGCGACTATTCCGTCCGGGCCCCGAAATTTGGGGACGATGAACTGGGTCTGCTCACGGACGCATTCAACCAGATGCTGACTGAGATCCAGATGCTCCATCAAGACCTGGAGCGGCGCGTCGTTGAACGCACGGCCCAGCTGGAAACCGCCAACAAGGAGCTGGAGGCGTTTTCCTACTCCGTGTCGCACGATCTGCGCGCCCCCTTGCGGCACGTCGACGGTTTCGCCGGACTGCTTGTCAAAGCAGATGGCTCGGTGATCTCGGAGCGCGGCCGTGGCTACCTGACCCACATTGCGGATTCGGCCAAGCAGATGGGCCGGTTGATTGATGACCTCCTGGTTTTCTCCCGGATGGCCCGGAGCGAGATGAACATCGGCCAGGTCGATTTGCAAAAACTCGTGGAGGAAACGATCCAGATCCTGCAGTTGGAAACCCAGCAACGGAACATCCGCTGGACCAAAGGATCCCTGCCCGTGGTGCCGGGCGACCGGGCCATGCTGCGACAGGTGTTCGTCAACCTGCTCGCCAATGCGGTCAAATACACTGGCCCGCGTGACCCGGCGGAAATCGAAATCGGCTGTCAGGACGATGCGAACGGCGAAGCGATCATTTTCGTCCGAGACAACGGCGTCGGCTTCGAGATGGAATACGCCCACAAACTCTTCGGCGTTTTCCAGCGACTGCACCGCGCCGAGGATTTCGAAGGCACCGGCATCGGCCTCGCCAACGTCCGCCGCATCGTCACCCGGCATGGCGGCCGGACCTGGGCCGAGGGGAAGCCCGACGCGGGCGCTACATTTTATTTTTCACTGCCCAAACAAAAAAAAGAAAAATTATGAAACCCCTGAAGCGCATTCTGCTCGTTGAGGACAACCTCAAGGACATCGACCTGACCCTAGCCGCCCTGGAAGAACACCATCTGGCCAACGAGGTCGTGGTGGCCCGCGACGGGGTCGAGGGACTTGATTACCTTTACAGCCGGGGAAATTTCACCGGTCGGGATCCCGGCCTGCCCGCCGTGATGCTGCTCGATATCAAGATGCCCAAGCTGAACGGCCTGGAGGTGCTGCGGCAGATGAAGTCGGATCCTCTGCTGAAAACCCTTCCCGTCGTCATGCTGACCTCTTCGCAGGAGGAACCCGACCTGGCTGCCAGCTACGCCCTGGGCGCCAATGCCTACGTGGTGAAGCCGGTTGATTTCCAGCAGTTCGTGGCGGCGGTCAAACAGGTGGGGGCGTTCTGGGCCGTGCTCAACGAGCCGCCCCCCAGCAGCAGCAATCCCCCGATGTAGCCGCTGCTTTTCCCGCCATGTCATCAAGCAGCCCACCCTTCCCCCCCTTGCGGCTCCTCCACCTGGAGGACAGCCGCGCGGACGCGGAGCTGATCCGCGTTCTGATCGCGGAAGAGTGGCCCGAATGCACCATCAAGCGGGTGGACACCCGCGCGGACTTTGTGGCGGCCCTCCAACAGGAGGAATTTGACCTCATCCTGTCCGATTTTACCCTGCCCGCCTTTAATGGGTTGGAGGCACTGGCGTTTGTCCGTGAGCGGGGGCTGCTCACGCCATTTGTGTTTCTATCGGGCACCATCGGTGAGGATTACGCGGTGAAGGCGCTCCAGCGCGGCGCGACGGACTACGTCATCAAGGACCGTCCTGCGCGCCTGCTCCCCGCCATCCGGAGCGCGCTGGAGCAAAGGCAAGGGTATCAGTTGCGGCGCAAGGCTGAGCAGCTCGTCCGCGAGCAAGCCGACCTGCTCAACAAGGCGCGTGATGCCATCGTCGTGGCCGACGCGGATAATCGCATCACTTTTTGGAACCAGGGAGCCGAGCGGCTCTTGGGCTGGACCGCCGCGGAAGCGTTGGGCAAGACCCTGGAGGTGGTGTTCGGGCTGGCCTCTTCCCAGTTCACGGACCTCCACCGTTCCACAGCCGCCACCGGCGGCTGGAAGGGGGAACTCAAGGCGTTCAACAAGGCCGGCGCCGCCGTAATCATGGAGGCGCGTAGCACGCTCATCCGCGATGATGCCGGCCACCCCAAGGCCCATTTCCACATCATCACCGACATCACCGAGAACAAACGGTTGCAAGAGCAGCTCCTGCGTATCCAGCGCCTGGAAAGCATCGGCATGCTGGCCGCCGGCATTGCCCACGATCTCAACAATGTGCTCACGCCGATTCTCATGGCGGCCCCGATGCTGCGCCGGCGCGCCACCGACCCCGCGGACCTGCGCCTGCTCCAGACGCTGGAGCACAGCGCCGAACGCGGGGCCGGGCTCGTGCGGCAAATCCTCGCTTTCGCCCATGGCACCGCGGGCGAACCCAAGCTGATGCAGATCAAGCATCTCGCCCGTGACATCATCGAGGTCATCGAGCAAACTTTCCCGAAATCCATCAAGTTCGCGCAAAACTTTCCCGGCGACACCTGGACCATCCGGGCCAATCCCACCCAAATCCATCAGGTGTTGCTCAACCTCTGCGTCAATGCCCGCGATGCCATGCCCGCGGGTGGCACTCTTTCCCTCCGCACCGGCAACCGGCGCCTTGAACCGGCGCAAGCCCAGGCCATACCCGGGGCCAGCCCCGGCTCCTTTGTGATGATCGAGGTCGAGGACACCGGCAGCGGCATCCCGCCCGAAGCCCTGCAGCACATCTGGGATCCGTTTTTCACCACCAAGGGCGAAGGCAAGGGCACCGGGCTCGGCCTGCCCACCGTGCGCGGCATCGTGGAAACCCACCAGGGTTTCATCGAGCTGCAGACGGCCATCGGCCGCGGTACCACCTTCCGCATCTACCTGCCCGCCGCCGAAGCCGACGAGGCGGTCGATACGGGCACGGCGTCCCCGTTCCTGCCGCGCGGCCAGGGCGAGCTGCTGCTCCTCGTGGACGATGAAGCCGGGAACCGCGATGTCACGCAGACAACCCTGGCCCGCTACGGCTACCGTGTGCTGGCGGCCGCCAGCGGCCCTGAAGCCGTGGCGCTCTTCATCCCCCGGGCCGGGGAAATCCGGCTCGTCATCACCGACCTCAACATGCCCGATATCGACGGCGCCTCCCTGACCCGCATCCTGCAGCGCCTCCGGCCTGGACTCCGGATCCTCGCCATCAGCGGCCTCGCCGGCCGGCCGGACAACGCGGCGGGCCAGCCGGAGGAATTCGCCGGCTACCTGGCCAAGCCCTTCAAGCCCGAGGCGCTGCTGCGCAAGGTATTTGAACTCCTGTCGCTGCCGGCCCGCCCTTGACGCGGCTCTTCTTCTTTGGGCAACTGCTCTCATCGCGGCGGGCAAATCTTCCCGCGACCGCCGCGTTGACCGCCGGCACCGGATAACTAACGTGCCGGCATGAACGCTCGCCGGCCTCTGTTCCTGATTCTCTGTTTTCTCGCCCCCACCCTCGGCCCGCTGCTCCACGCCCAGCCTGATCGCGTCACCGGCCGCGCCTTCGCCACCCGGTCGCCGGTCCTCGGCCAGCACGGCATGGTCTGCACCAGCCACCCGCTCGCCACCCAGGCCGGCCTTGATGTGCTGAAGGCCGGCGGTTCCGCCATTGACGCCGCCATCGCAGCCAACGCCACGCTCGGCCTCATGGAACCCGTCAGCAACGGGATGGGCGGCGACCTCTTCGCCATCGTCTGGGACGCCCGGACCAAGAAACTTTACGGCCTCAACGGCTCCGGCCGCGCCCCGCTTGGCCTCAGCTACGAGCAGATGAAGGCCGAGCTGGCCAAGACGGCGAATCCGAATCACATCCCGCCGCGCGGCTTCCTGCCCATCTCGGTGCCCGGCGCCGTCGACGCCTGGTTCGAGCTGCACGGCAAGTTTGGCAAGCTGCCGATGAAGGACGTGCTGGCGGGCGCCATCCGCTACGCCGAGGAGGGTTTCCCCGTCACGCAATACATCGGCTACCTCTGGGGCACCGGCGTCCGTTATGCGCAGGCTGACAAATTTCCCGGCGCTTTCCTCGACGTCTATGCGCCCAATGGCCGCGCCCCGCGCGAGGGCGAGATTTTCCGGAATCCCGCGCTGGCCCACACCCTGCGACTCATCGGCGAGCAGGGCCGCGATGTATTCTACAAGGGCGAGATTGCCCAAAAAATCGACGACTTCATGCGCGCCAACGGCGGCTACCTGCGAAAAGTCGATTTCGAAAAACACACTTCCACCTGGGTCGAGCCGGTCTCGGTCAATTACCGCGGCTACGATGTCTACGAGCTGCCGCCCAACAGCCAGGGCATCGCCACGCTCCAGATGTTGAACATCCTCGAGGCCTACGACCTGAAAAGCCTGGGTTATAACTCGCCCGACGCGCTGCATTTCATGATCGAGGCCAAGAAGCTCGCCTTCGAGGACCGCGCGAAGTTCTACGCCGACCCGGCGTTCGAGAAAATCCCGCTGGCCGGCCTGCTCGCGAAGGATTACGCGGCCGGCCGCCGCAAACTCATCAACCCCGCCCGCGCCGCCCGCACCTACGACGCCGGCAATCCCGCGCTCAAGGACGGCGACACCATCTACCTCTGCACCGCCGACGCCGAGGGCAACATGGTCTCGCTCATCCAGAGCAACTACCGCGGCATGGGCTCCGGCATTACGGTGCCCGGCCTCGGCTTCACTTTCCAGGACCGTGGCGAGCTGTTCACCCTCGAGCCCGGCCACGCCAATGTCTACGCGCCCGGCAAGCGGCCGTTCCAGACCATCATCCCCGGCTTCGTCATGAAGGACGGCCAGCCTTGGGAGGCGTTCGGGGTCATGGGCGGGGCGATGCAGCCGCAGGGCCACGTGCAGGTGCTGGTCAACCAGATCGACTTCGGCATGAACATTCAGGAGGCCGGCGACGCCGCGCGCTGGCAGCACGAGGGCTCCAGCGAACCCACGGGCGAAAAGATGACGGATGGCGGCACCGTGCAGGTCGAGAGCGGCATCCCTTATGAGAGCACCCGGGCGCTCGCCCAGCGCGGCCATGTGGTGGTCGGCGGCATCGGCGCCTTCGGCGGCTACCAGGCCATCCGCTGGGATCCGGTGAACAAGGTTTACTGGGGCGCGAGCGAGAGCCGCAAGGACGGCCAGGCCGTGGGCTACTGAGCGCGACGCTTTCCCCTGCCCATGAAGTCCGCCCACCGCCCCGCCGCCCGCCCCTTTCCGGCCCGCCAAGCGGGCCGATCCGCCGCACCTTTTGCCGCAATGGCGCCCTTGTTCAACTGGCTCAAGACCCGCGGCGCGGGCGTGCTGCTCCACCCGACGTGCCTGCCGGGTGCGCAGGGCTGCGGCGTGTTCGACGAGCACACGGTCCGCTTCCTCGATTTTCTCAAGGCCGGCGGCATGAAATACTGGCAGGTTTGCCCGCTCGGGCCGACCGGCTACGGCGACTCGCCCTACCAGTGTTTCTCCGCCTTCGCCGGCAATCCCTACCTCGTCGATCTCGCCGTGCTGGTTCGTTTCGGGCTGCTGGCTGAATCCGACCTGGCCGGACTCGCGGCCCTCTCCGCCGACCGCGCCGACTATGGCGCGATCTACAAACTCAAGCCCCGGCTGCTCGCGTCGGCCTATGCGCAATTCAAGCAGAAGCACCCCGCGCTGCCCTACGGCGATTTTGCCGCCTTTTGCCAAAAACAGGCACACTGGCTCGACGCCTACGCCTATTACCGCGCCCTGAAGGATCACTTCGCCGGCATCGCCTGGTGGGAATGGCCGCTCGAAGCGCGCGATTTTGCCCGGGCCCAGAAATCCCCGCTCCGCGCGAAACTCGCCGACGCCATCGCCACCTACCAGTTCAGCCAGTATCTTTTTTTCGGCCAGTGGGCGCTCGTGCGCGCCGCCGCGAAGGAGCGCGGCGTCGAGATCATCGGCGACCTGCCCATCTTCGTCGCCGGCGATTCCGCCGACGCCTGGGCCAGCCCGCACCTCTTCGAGCTCGACCCGAAAACCCTCCTCCCGCTCGCCGTCGCCGGGGTGCCGCCGGATTATTTCTCGGCGGACGGCCAGTTGTGGGGTAACCCCCTCTATCGCTGGCCCGCCCACCGCGCGGACGGCTATGGCTGGTGGCTGGCGCGCATGCGCGCCTCGTTCGAAATGTGCGACATCGTCCGCATCGACCATTTCCGTGGGTTCGATTCCTACTGGCGCATTCCGCTCCCGGCGAAAAATGCGCGCGTGGGCGAATGGGTCCCGGGCCCCGGCCTGGACCTTTTCCGCGCGTTCCGGCGCGAATTTCCCGCGGCCCGCATCATTGCGGAGGATCTCGGCGTGCTGACCGACTCCGTGACGAAGCTGCGCGACTCCTCCGGCCTGCCCGGCATGCTGGTGCTGCAGTTCGCCTGGGGCAGTGATGCGAAAAACAACTACCTGCCGCACAATGCCACGCCCAACTCGGTCATCTACCCCGGCACGCACGACAACGACACCACTGCCGGCTGGTATCTGGCCGCCCCCGAGGCCGAGCGCGATTACGTGCGCCGTTATCTCCGCGTCTCGGGCACCGACGTCGCGTGGGATTTCATCCGGGCGGGCTACGGCAGCGCCTCGCGCCTCGCGGTCATTTCCCTGCAGGATATTTTCGGCCTGGGCTCCACGGCGCGCTTCAACACCCCCTCGACCGCCGGGGGCAACTGGCAGTGGCGCTACCGCGCCGTGGCACTCGAGAAATCATTTTCCTCCACGGCGAAGTATCTGCAGGAGCTCGCGCAGCTTTACGGCCGCTGATATCCGGGCGGATTATTTCACGGCGGCCCAGACGCGCTGCACGTCGTCGTGATCCTCCAGCGCCTGCAGGAACTCGCCGACCTGGGAGCGCGTCGCGTCGTCCAGTTCGGGAAACATCTTGGCCACGTAGCCGATCTCGCTCGTGACCACGTGCCAGCCGTGCTGCTTCAGCCAGACAGACACCGCGTGCACCGCCTTGAGCTCGGTGATGAACCGCGCGCCGAGGGCGCCCTCGGGGATGTCATCGTTCTGCGCATGCGTCAGCCGCTCAAAGTCGTTGGCGCCCGCCTCGATCGCCGCGGCCTCGGGGTCGGTGGTGGCCTCGGGGTGGTGCGCTTCCACCAGGCCGACATGATCAAAAAGAAACTTGTTGCTGCCCGCGGCGCCCAGCACGCCGGCCTTGAAAAGAAACCGGATCTCCGGGGTGAGGCGCTGGTGGTTGTCGGTCATGCACTCGACGATGACCGGCACTTTGTGCGGCGCGTAGCCCTCGAAGACCACCTGGTCCAGGTGCATCTTCTCGCTCCCGGTGCCCGACCCCTTGGCGATCGCGCGCTCGATCACGTCGCGCGTCACGCTGGCCTTCTTCGCCTTCTCGACCGCCGCGTGCAACCGGGCGTTGCCCTCGGGGTCACCCCCGCCGAGTTTGGCGGCCACGGTGATTTCCTTCACCAGCTTGCCGACCGTCTGGCCCTTCTTCAGGTTGACGATTGCGCGTTTTGCGTGAAGCCACTGGCGTCCCATAAGGCGGCAAGGTATGCCGGGGTCGCGGGTCGCGGGCAAGGCCGAAGACGCGCCGGATGACGCGACCAAGGGCGGGATCCTGCGTTGGAAGCGGGGCTCAATGGCTGCCGGTGAGCAGGAGCGTCACAAAGCTCGCAAACAGGCCGATGATGAACGTCGTGTAGGCGAGGCGAAGGTAACGGTATTTTTTGTCGGCG
>DATFUQ010000006.1:0-13551 GCA_035260745.1 Lacunisphaera sp.
AAGTGCGGTTGAAAATCCGCCGGCTGTCCGCCGTGGTGTTGCTTTACGGCCTCTTCCTGCTGGTGATCGCGGCGCTGATTTTCACCTTCGCGCCCGCGGTCATTTCCCAGATCCTCGACTTCATCGCCTACCTGCCGGTCCTGTGGCAGAATACGGTCACCTGGGCCGAACTGCACTTCCCCGACTGGCTCACCATCGCCCGCCGCCACCTCGACAACCCTGCGATCAAGAGCATCCTCGACGGGCTGACCCAGCAAGCGCAGGACCTCGCCGGGCATCTGACGCCTTCGTGGAAGGCAGCCGAGGCCGGCCTGTTTGGCTTCTTCGGCTTCGTGGCGTCCCTGGCGGTCACGCCGGTCTACCTGTTCTTCTTCCTGCTCTCGAATGGCGACCCGACCAAGTCCCTCGCCGGGCACCTGCCTTTCCTGAAGGAGGAGCATCGCGACGACGTGCTGTATCTCGTTCGCGAGTTTCTCGGCATCCTCGTCGCCTTCTTCCGTGGGCAGCTGTTGATCGGGTTGATCATGGGCGTGCTCTACGCCACCGGGTTCTCGATCGCCGGACTCAAGTTCGGTCTCGCGATCGGCCTGCTGACCGGGCTGCTCAACATCGTCCCTTATCTCGGCAGCATCCTCGGTCTGAGTGTCGCTCTGCCGCTCGCCTTCCTGCAACCCGACGGCGGTCTCCCGCTGGTCGGAGTCTGCCTCGCGGTTTTCGGCGCCGTGCAAGCCATTGAGGGCTGGTTCCTGACGCCGCGCATCATGGGCCGGCAGACCGGGCTGCACCCGGTGGCGATCATCGTCGCGGTGTTTTTCTGGGGCAAGGCGCTCGGCGGCGTGCTGGGCATGATGCTCGCCGTGCCCCTGACGGCCTTCTTCGTGACCGCCTGGCGCTTTGTCCGCCGGAAATATTTCAACGCCACCTGAGGGCCGCAAGCATCAGGCAATAAGCCATGGGCTTCTGCGTTGCGGACTCCGCTCCCTTGCCTTGAGCCTGCAGCTTATCGCTTAAAGCTTATAGCCACACGATGCCCTGGGAAGTCCGCTACCAAGAGGGAGTCTGCCTGCCGCAGATCGGCTGGTGGCTGGACGCCCGCCGCTCACAACTCCGCTCCTTCGTCTCGCATGCGCATTCCGACCACATCGCGTCGCACCGGGAGATTCTCGCCACCCGCGCCACGGCCGGCTTGATGCGGCTGCGGCTGCCAGGCAAGCGGCAGGAAACCATCCTCGAATACCACCAGCCGTGGACGGCGGAGTTCGGCTGCGAGGTGCGGCTTCATCCGGCCGGGCACATTCTTGGCTCGGCGATGCTGCACGCGACCACCGAGCACGGCACGCTGCTCTACACCGGCGATTTCAAACTGCGCCCCAGCCCTGCGGCTGAACCCTGCGTTGCGCCGCGCGCGGACGTGCTCATCATGGAGACCACTTTCGGACTGCCGCGCTATGTTTTCCCGCCGCAGGCTGAGATTGAGCGCGGCATAATTGAATTCTGCCGGCAAGCCCTCGCGGATCGGGTGACCCCGGTGTTCTTCGCCTACAGTCTGGGCAAAACGCAGGAGTTGCTGCAAATCGTCGGTGGCGCCGGGTTGCCGGTCATGCTGCATGCGCACGCCTTCAAGCTGACCAGGCGCTATGCGGAGCTGGGCATGAAGCTGCCGCCCTATGCCCTGCTCAACCCGCAGGCCTACGCGGGGCACGTCATCATCACCCCGCCCATGTCGGGACATGAGGAACCGCTGAATTTAATCCACCCGAAGCGCACCGCCGTCGCCACCGGCTGGGCCATGGACAGCGGCGCGATCTACCGGAACGGCTGCGACGCGGCATTCCCGCTGTCCGATCATGCGGACTTCCCCGACCTTCTGGCCTTCGTGGACCAGGTGCAGCCCAAGCTCGTCTACACCCTGCACGGTTTCGCCAAGGAGTTCGCTACCACGCTGCGCGCCCGCGGCGTCGAGGCGTGGGCCATCGGCCAGCAGAACCAGATGGATCTGTCGTTGAGTTGAGGTAGGGCGCGACCGCTGGGCGCGCCGCGATTCACGGACGGCCCAGCGGTCCGTCCCTACCTTCCGACTAACTCTCGACCTGCACCGCACTTTCGCCCATTGATGGGGTCATGCCTACAGTGAAAAGACTCCTGCTTCTCTGCCTGCCCTGCGTCGCCGGCGCCGCGCCGTTCACGGCGTTTCGCGACGGCGAGGTTTTCACCTATCGCGTCGGCTTCGCGATCTTCAGCCATGCCGGCGACATCATCATCGCCGCGCACGACCAGAAGCTGAACGACGCCACCGTGATGAGCGTGACCACCGACACCAAGTCGCGCGGCATTGTCCGCGGACTCTATGCCTTCGACAACAAGGCCGAGGTGGTGATCGAGAAGAAGTCCGGCCGGATGCTCAGCGTGAAGGAAAGCGGCGCCGATCCCAAGCGCGCCACCGACACCGAAATCAGCTTCGACTACGCCACCCGCACCGCCAAATTCACCGACCGCGTGCGCACCGAGCGATCGGAAACTGTTCCGATCCCCGACGGCAACCCCGTCGACCTCATCAGCGCGCTGGTGCAGACCCGCGACTGGAAGTTGAAACCCGGGGAAAAACGCGACCTGCTCGTGCAATTCGGCAGCGACTTCTATCCGCTGACCATCAGGGCCGAGGGTTACGAGGAGGTGCACACGCCGCTCGGCACCTTCAACACCCTGCTGCTGGTGCCGCTAATGGAGAAAGAGCCCAAGGGCATGTTCAAGAAGGGCGGCCAGATCAAAGTATGGATCTCACAGGACGCGAGCAGCCTGCCCGTCAAGATGCAGCTCAAGCTGAACTTCGGCTCCGCCACCCTGCTGCTCAGCGATTATAAGTCGGCGGCGAGTCCGGCCAAGCCGGCGGCGGCGAAATAAAACCGCCACGGCTTCCCCGCCCACACCGGCCCGGCATAGTCCACGCCGATCCGCGGACCGGACTTGATGAGGCGACGCGGCACGGCGAACCCATCGTCCTCGAGCCACAGGCCTGATTTCCGTCCGGCCGCCGCGCCGTTCTGACTCCGGTCGATTTGCAGGCGCTTGGTCAGCCGGCCCGGGCCCGCGATGCCGGCCACGCCGCGGATCAACACGGCCGCGGGATAACCGGCCGGCCCGGTGACCAGGTTGAGCATCTCGTGCACCCCGTAGCACAGGTAAACATACCAGACGCCGCCGGGTTGATACATGACCGCGGTCCGCTTGGTGCGACCCTTGCAGGCATGGCAGGCGAGGTCGCGCTCGCCGTCGTAGGCCTCCACCTCGGTGAGGCGGTGCCGCGCCACCGTGCCATCCGCGAGCCGGCGCACCAGCACCTTGCCCAACAGGCTGCGGGCCAGCGCGACCGTTTTACGGGTCTGCAGCGATTTGGCTTTAAGGATGCGCGCCATGGCTTGATATCGCCGGGAGCCAGCCATGAACGCAACCCCGACCAGCCGGACACCGTATCAGCAGAGCGAGGTGCTCCGGCGCGGCCTCCGGGCCAGCACGATCGAGGGCGTGCTGGCCACGCCCATCGTGACGATGACGCTGCCGGTGAATATTTTCATGACGGCACTGGTGGCGAAGGGCTTCCCTTTGTCCAAGCCCGCCATCGGCGGCATCAGCTCGATGCCTTTCGCCTGCAACTTCCTGCAGGTGTTCATCACGCCGCTGGTCACGCGCTGGCTGCCCACCAAGCCGACGGCCATGGTCGCGGCGGCCCTGCACACCGCCTGCTGGGCGTGGCTCGCCCTGATGCTGCCCTCGCTTTCACTGACCGATTCCGTGGCGACCGGCCGGTTCCTGCTGCTCTGGGTGTTTGTCGCCTCGCTGTTCAGCGCGGTGCTCAGCGTGGTCTGGAACGGCTGGATGCACGGCCTCGTGCCGGCCCGGCTGCGCGGCCGGTATTTCAGTCAGCGCAACCGCATCGGCCAGGGCGCGACCCTCGTCTTTGTGCTGAGCACCGGCTGCGCCCTCGCGTGGGGCGACTACTCGGCCCGCACCTTCCAGGCGATCATCTGGGTCGCCTGCCTCTGCCGGGTCGGCTCGCTCTATTATTTCTGGCTGATGCCCGACCGCCGGCCAGCCAGCCCGGAGCCGCCGGTTCGGACTCCCCTGCTGACCCAGTTGAACGTGGTGCGGCGTTCGCCCTCGCTGCTGCTGTTCATCGCGTTCGGCGCGGTGTGGTCGTTCGCCGCGAACTGCTTCGGCCCGTTCTATCATGTGTTCCTGTTCGAGCAGCTGAATTTCTCCGGCGTGCAGGTCGGCATCCTGGCCACGCTGGTGGCGCTGGGCGGCATCGTGTCGCTGCCGGTGTGGGGCGGCCTGATCGACCGCTACGGCAACAAGGCCTGCATGGCGGTGGCGCTGGGGCTGTGGCAGGCGCAGAATTTTCTCTGGTGCATCATCACCCCCGCCAACAGCGCCATCCTTTACGGCATATGGTTCTGGGGCGGCGGTCTGAGCGCCGGATTCATTCTCGGACAGTTCACCATCCTCCTGAAATTAATCCCCCCGGAGGCGCGCAATCTGGCGCTCGGCCTGAATCTCGCCGTGACTTCCGCGGTGGCGGCCATTTCGCCGGTGCTGGGCGGCGGGGTGCTCGGCTGGATGCTGGGCCGGGGTTATGCCTCGCTCGATGTCTATCACGCCGTCTTTCTGGTGCAGCCGGTGGTGGGTTTGCTCGGCTGTATCTTGTTGCTGCGCATAAAGGAGCCTGCCTCCAGCCCCCTGTCGACGGTGGTCGGCGCGATGCGCAACATCCGCACGCTCAGCGGCGTGCTCGGCCTGAGTTTTTTCGTCAATTATCTCTTTGTGAAGCCTTCCGCCGGCAATTCCCGCCTGTTCAGGAAATAATCCTTGATTACCCCCACCCAACACCCCTTATTTCGCCCCTTTGAACTTATGAAAGCCACTATCAAAACCCAGGGGAAGCAGTTCTCGGTCAGCGAGGGCGACATCCTCATCGTGGACCGCTATCCGAAGACGGAAGCCGGCTCCACGGTCGAGATCAACGAGGTCCTCGCCGCCGGCGAAGGGGCCAGTTTCAAGGTCGGCACCCCCTTCCTCGCCGGCGCCTCGGTCAAGGCCAAGGTTTTGGAAAACAAGCGCGGCAAGAAGGTCATCGTTTTCAAGAAAAAGAAGCGCAAGGGTTACGAGCGCAAACGCGGCCACCGCCAGGAGCTGTCCGTCATCAAAATCGAATCCATCACCGCTTAAGGAACCACCGCCATGGCACATAAAACAGGTCAGAAATCCTCCAGCAACGGCCGCGACAGCCAGTCCAAGCGGCTCGGCATCAAATTGTATGGTGGCCAGAAGGTCCTCGCCGGCGGCATCATCGTCCGCCAGCGCGGCTCCAAGCACCACCCCGGCAAGGGCGTGGGCGTCGGCCGCGATTGGACGCTCTTCGCGCTGCGCGACGGCACCGTCGAGTTCGACAAAGCGCACCGCAAGGTGAACGTCGTCTGAGCGACACGCCCTCCGCTGATTTCAAGCGCACCAGCCGGTGCGCTTTTTTATTGTAGGAGCCTCCTGGCAGGCGATTCACTTCCCCCATGTCCGACCGACTGACAGAACTGCAGCGCCAGCGCGCCCTCGCCCAGGAGCAACTGGCCTGGCTCGATCGCGAGATTGCCCGGGAAAGCGGCCAAGCCCTGCCCGCTGCTTCCGCCCCGGAACGAGGCCCGGCAGCCACGCCGCGATCAGCCACGGCGGGTCGGGTTGCCGACGATGCCGCGGCCCGCGCCGCCGAGGAGATCCTCGCCCAATACCAGCAGCCGGGCCCGACCCTGGAGAAGAACGTCAAACGTGGCTGCTATATTTATTTCTTTCTGGCCCTCGTGGCGCTCGGTATCTTCGCCACGGGCGCCTATCTCCTCTACGTTAATTACAAGCGGTAGTGTTCACAGCGTCACGCGCTGGCCGAACTGGCTCCATGATTCCCACACCGACTCGGTGAAGTTCATGTATTCCACCCCGGTCTCGAAATTTGTCAGCTGCACGGGCTTGGCGTGGCGGATGCTGTTGATGAAGTCCTCCTCCACGCGCCAGGACCCGCGCTTGTCGGGGGCGATTTCCACCAGTTTCTCCACTTCGCCGGCCGCGGACAGCCAGAGTTCGTTCCGGGCCAGGTCCAGCCGCAGACCGCCCTTGTTGCCGTTCAGCCGGATCTCGCTGCGCGGCGGGGTCAGCTCGACCCCGCTGAAGTGACCTACGAGCCGGGCGCCGTTCGCGAAGTTGCCGAGCACGGTCACGCTTTCGGGAATCGTCGTCGGCCAGGGCACGCCCTCGTCGTCCTTGCGCTCCTTGGTGAAGATGGCCGCATCGGCCACCACGCCCGTCACGCCCTCCCCGAGCCAGCGCAGCACCATCTCGTAATAGATACCGAGGTAGAGCGTGTTCTTGCCGCTGAGCGTCATGTCCTGCCGCCAGCTCAATGGCAGCGAGCTGTCCGCCAGTCCGCCCGACGTGCTGGTCATGTGGGCCTCCCGCAAGGTTCCGATCGCCCCCTTCCGCAGCAAATCGCTGATGGTGGCATCGAAGGGCAGCGACATCGGGGCCGGCACGATCTGCGCCACGAGGTTGGTGCTCTGGCGCGATTCCGCGAGCATCATCTCCGCCTCGGCCAGGTTGCGGGCCATGCGGGCCTCGGTCAGCACGTGCTTGCCCGCCCGCAGCGCCGCCACCGCGAGCTTGCCGTGCAGGTTCGGCCAGGTGCCGATGCACACGGCGTCAATGTTGGGCGACTCGATGATCTCCTTCGCGCTGGCCGCGACGTAGGGGATGCCGAACTCGCGCGCCACTTTTTCGCCGGAGGCCTTGCTTCGGTTGCACACCACGGAGAGCTCGACGCCCGGAAGGGCCTTGAAACCGGGGATGTGCTTCGCCCGGGTATTCCCGCCGGCGCCGATGAAGCCGATGCGGACGGGCTTGCTCATGAGGCCGGGCCCTCGGGTCGGGCCAGCGATTCGAGCGACAGCTGCTTTTCTTCCGTCTCGTCCAACCCCATGTCGGCGTCGCTGGCCGTGCGGGGGGTGCTGGAGGTCTGCAGCCAGCTGTCGATCTGCCGCGGGGAGAGAACGTCCGAGGCCGGCAGGTCCTCGATCGACTTGAGGCCGACGAATTCCAGAAACGCCTCCGTCGTGCCGTATTGAATCGGCCGGCCGGGCAGGTCGGCGCGGCCGACGACATAGATGAGATCGCGTTCCAGCAGCTTATTCAAGCCGGCCTCGGCCGAGACGCCGCGGATCTGCTCGATCTCGGCGCGCGTGACCGGCTGGCGGTAGGCGATCACCGCCATAGTCTCGAGGGAGGACGGACTCAGCCGCACCGGCGGCGGTTCGTTGCGCAGCAACCGCACCCAGCGGGCGAACCGCGGATGCGTCACCAGCCGCCAGCCGTTGTGCCCCTCGAGAAGCACGACCTCGCTGTCGGCCGCCTGCAATTCGAGCGAGATGGCCCCGATCGCCTCGCGGATTTGCACCGTGGTGACCAGCGTGGGCACGTCGCGGTAAAATTCATCGTCCTCGGCCGGCGACGGCAGCACCGCGTCGGCGGGCTCTTCCGGGACCGCCGCGGTCTCGGAACCAGGCTGCTTGTCAGCCGTAGGCCCGGCGGAGGCTGACTCGTGGAAACGGCTCAGCGCCGTCTGGATGTCTTTCACGGAAAGCGGGCCGCTCGAGGCGAACAGCATCACTTTCAACACACGTTTGAGATCAAAGGCCATGCTTTTGGCCCCAATGAATGCGCCCGCGCCCAACCCTAGCAATCCCGAAAAACTATGCCCGTTTTCGGGCTAGCCCCGGCCTGTTGCGCCCGTTACTTCTATTCGCCTATGACTTGGGACCGTTTCAAATCGCAATACTACACCCACCCGAAGCTCGGCCTCTCGCTTGACGTCAGCCGGGTGCCTTTCCCCGACGATTTTCCCGCCTCGATGGAGCCGAAGCTGAAGCAGGCCTTCGCCGACATGGCCGCGCTCGAGGCCGGCGCCATCGCCAACCCGGATGAAAACCGCATGGTCGGCCACTACTGGCTGCGCACGCCCGAGCTGGCGCCGACCGCCGAGCTGCGCACCGCCATCACCTCGACGCTCGACGCCATCGAGGATTTCACCGCCAAGGTGCACAAAGGCGGCATCACCGCGCCCGGCGGCGCCAGGTTCAAGGAGGTCCTCGTCATCGGCATCGGCGGCTCCGCGCTCGGGCCGCAGTTTGTCAGCCATGCCCTCGGCCGGCTCAAGGGCCGCGACAAGTTGCGCGTGTCCTTCTTCGACAACACCGACCCCGACGGCATGGACTACGTGCTGAAAGAGCTCGGCAGCCGGCTCAAGCAGACCCTGGTCATCGTCATTTCAAAGTCCGGCGGCACGGCGGAGACGCGCAACGGCATGCTCGAGGCGCAGGTGGCGTTCAAGGCCGCCGGGCTCGACCACGCCAGGCACTTCGTGGCTGTCACCGGCGAAGGCTCCAAGCTCGACCAGGTGGCGCAGAAGGAAGGCTGGCTCGCCCGCTTCCCGATGTGGGACTGGGTGGGCGGCCGCACCTCTGAGCTTTGCGCCGTGGGCCTGCTGCCCGCCGCGCTCCAGGGCATCAAGATCGACCAGATGCTCGCCGGAGCCGCCGCCATGGACGCGGTCACGCGCAAAAAATCCCTGCGCGACAACCCCGCCGCCCTGATGGCGCTCATGTGGTATTGGGCGACCGACGGCCGGGGCACGAAGGACATGGTTGTGCTGCCTTACAAGGACCGCCTGCTGCTTTTCTCGCGCTACCTGCAGCAGCTCGTCATGGAGTCGCTCGGCAAGGAACTCGATCTCGCCGGCCAGGTGGTCAATCAGGGCCTGGCGGTCTACGGCAACAAGGGCTCGACCGACCAGCACGCCTATGTCCAGCAGCTGCGCGAGGGCGTGAACAATTTTTTCGTCACCTTCATCGAGGTGCTCAGGGACCGCGCCGCCGGTTCCTCGCTCGAGGTCGAGCCGGGCGTCACCAGCGGCGATTTTCTGCAGGGCTTCCTGCTCGGCACCCGCGACGCGCTGACCGAGAAGCACCGCCACTCCCTCACCATCACGGTCAGCGAGGTCTCGCCCAAGACCATCGGCATGCTCATCGCCCTCTACGAGCGCACGGTCGGGCTCTACGCCTCGCTGGTGGGCATCAACGCCTACCACCAGCCGGGAGTCGAGGCTGGCAAGAAGGCCGCCGGCGGGGTCATCGCGCTCAAGCTCAAGATCGCCGCCGCCCTGCGCGCCGCACCGGGCACCGCGTTCACCGCGGAATCACTGGCCGCCAAGCTCGGCTCGCCGGACAAAACCGAACTCGTCTTCAAGGTGCTTGAGCACATGGCCGCCAACCCGGGCGGCAAAGTGATCAAGACCGCCGGCAAGCCCTGGCACGAGTCGACCTACGCTGCGCATGGTTGAACGCGGTGCCCGGCCCGGTGCATGGCCGAATGACAGTATCCGCTAGCGCCGGGGAACTTCCAAGCTGGCGCGGGTTCAAATCAGCGGTGTTCGTCCTCCGGGTTTTCCCTCGCCCAAGTCCTGCCCGCCACCCTGAAAGGACAGTTGCAGACCGGCGATTTTGTCGTATTCACCAATTAAACATGCCCAACCTTCGCAAAGCCCTCCTTGTGCTTTTGATGTCAGTTCTCGCGCTGGCCGGTTTCTCCGGCTGCGTGCCTCCGAAGCAGGACTCCTCGATTCCTTGGAGCCGTCCCGCCGACTGGGAAGGCCGCATCCCGGGTATGGGCAAGTAATCGCCGCCCCCGCGGCCCCGCCCCTGGCGACGTCATGACCACGCCTGCCGCCAACCCCTCGCTGACGCCGCAGCCCGGCCACCTCTATGTCGTGGCCACCCCCATCGGCAATCTCGCCGATCTCACCGAGCGGGCCCGCGCCATCCTCGGCACCGTGGATTTGATCGCCTGCGAGGACACCCGCACGACCGGCGCCATGCTGACCCGCTTTGGCCTGTCACGCGAACTCACCGCCTACCACGACCACAACGAGACCGAGGCCGCCGACCGGCTGGCCGAGCAAATTTCCCGGGGCAAATCAATCGCCGTGGTCAGCGATGCCGGCACGCCCGGTCTGAGCGATCCAGGCTTCCGCCTGGTGCGCGCCTGCCGTCGCCGCGGTCTGCCCGTGGTGCCGGTGCCCGGCCCGAGCGCACTGGTGGCGGTGCTGTCCGCGGCCGGCCTGCCGACCAATGGTTTTCTCTTTGTGGGCTTCCTTCCGCCCAAGTCCGCCGCGCGCCTCGCTTTTCTGGAAAAGCATTGCGACTTCGACTACACCCTCGCCCTCTACGAAAGCTGCCATCGCATCGAGAAGTTTGCCGCGGAGATTGTCAGCGTGCTCGGCCCCGACCGCGTCATCTGCATCGCCAAGGAAGTCACCAAGGTTCACGAGACCTTCCTCATCGGCCCGTCCGCCGATGTGCAGGCGCGGCTGGGCAAGCTGAGCCTGAAGGGCGAATTCGTGGTCCTGATCGCTCCGATTGACTTTACTCTTTGAACCACGGAGCACGCGGAGGAATACTTGAAATAATCTCTCTCTGTGTCCTCTGTGTCTCCGTGGTTAATTCACCAACAGTCGCCGTCATCGATATCGGCAGCAACTCGATCAAGGTGCTTGTCGCCACGCGCGGCCGGGCGGGTGAAGTGCGGGAGCTGAAGTCCAACACAATCGACGCCCGCATCAGCGCCGGCATCAGCAAGGCCAGGCCCCGGCTCAGCACCAGGGACATGGCGGCCGGGCTCGCCGCGATCAAGAAACTGCTGGCCGCGGCCGCCCCTTTTGCGCCGGTGAAGACCGTGCTGGTCGCCACCAGCGCCGTGCGCGACGCCGGCAACGGCGCGGATTTCCGCAAACGGGTCAAGGCCGCCACCGGCCACGCTATCCGCATCCTCACCGGTGACGAGGAGGCCAATTTCATCGGCCGCGGTCTGTTGTGCGATCCGGCCCTGGCGGGACTGCAAAACTTCTACGTCTTCGATCTCGGCGGCGGCAGCCTGGAATGCCTCCTCTTTCGTGACCGCAAGATCCACCAGTCCGCCAGCCTACCGCTGGGCTGCGTGCGGCTGACCGAGCGCTTCATCGGCGACGTGGCCGCTCCCCTTGCGGTGACCGAGTCCAACGCCCTCGCCCTGCATGTGCGTGACGAACTAAAGCGCAGCGGCTTCATCTTCCCGGTCATCGCCCCCGCCGCGGTCTTCGCCGGCGGCAGCATGACCACGGTCCGCCTCCTCCAGGCCGCCCGGCAGGGTGTGAAGCTGGAGGAGACACCGGCCATCATTCCCCTCGAAACGCTGGGCAGCCTGCTCGACGAACTGGCTCCGCTGACCCTGGCGCAGCGCAAGTCCATCCCGGGCATGCCGGCGGCCCGGGCGGACGTTTTCCCCGCCGCGCTCATCACGATGGTGGCCGTGGCCGACTACGCTCGCATCAAACGCTTCCATCACTCCCTGCACAATCTCCGCTGGGGCATCGCCGCCGAGACGCTGGATAAACTGTAGGTGGCGAGCTTGCTCGCCACGTTGCACGCCAGCGTGCGACCTACAATTTCCGCAGCGCCGTCAGCATCTTCTTGAAATCCGCCGGCAGCGGCGCGGTCAGGTCCATCGTCTTGCCGTTCACGGGATGCGAGAAAACGAGGTGCTCGGCGTGCAGCATGACGCGCGGCGGCACCGGCAAAGCGGGATTCTGCTTCCAGCCATAGGTGCTGTCGCCAAGCACGGGGTGCCCGAGTGATTTCAAATGCACCCGGATCTGGTGTGTCCGGCCGGTGTGAATCCGGCAGCGCACCAAGGCGGCCTGGGTGCCAAATTTCTTTTCGACCGTCCAGTCGGTGCGCGAAGGCCGGCCGCCCTCGCCGGTCGTCATCCGGTGCCGGTGCACGGGATGGCGGCTGATGCTCCGGTCGATGCTGCCGCTGTCCGTCTTGGGCACGCCGGACACGAGCGCCAGATATTCCTTCTTCAGTGTGCGCGAAGCGAACTGGTCGGCCAGTGCGCGATGGGCCGCGTCGTTTTTCGCCACCACGAGCAGTCCTGAGGTTTCTTTGTCCAGCCGGTGCACGATGCCTGGCCGCTCGACGCCGCCAATGCCGCTGAGCCCGCCGGCGCAATGTGCGAGCAGCGCGTGCACCATCGTGTCCTCACCCGTGCCCGTGCCCGGATGCACCACCATGCCCGCCGCCTTGTTGAGCACGATGAGGTGCTTGTCCTCGAAAATCACGTCCAGCGGAATGTCCACGGCCCTGAGTTCGGCTTGCGTCGTGGCGGGAAAGGAAAACTCCAACACCTGCCCCACGGACACCTCCTGGCTCTGCTCGATGACCTTGCCGTCCACTCTGACGAGCCCGGTTTCCATGGCGCGCTGGAAGGCGGCACGGCTGTGCTCCGGAAAGGCGTGGGCCAGCACCTTGTCGACCCGTTCGCGACGGATGCCCGGTGGAACTATGTAGGTGGTTAAAGCCTTCACTGGTGTGTCATTCTGAGCGCAGCGAAGAATCCATCTTCTGTTGCTGCCGTCAACCCGTGGATTCTTCGCTGCGCTCGGAATGACAGCCAATTCTCACTGGGCTGCCGAAAAGCCATCGAGCTGGTCGAGCCACGGCTTCTTCTGCGCTTCCGGCATGAGAGCCACCTCGAAGCCGTTGCGGACGAGCTGAACCAGCTCCTTTCGGGTGAAACCGCGCTGCTCGACCAGTGCGGTGTATTCGTCCGCCAGGGTGTTGCCAGAGGAGAGCGGGTCGTCGGTGCTGACGGTCACCTTCACGCCCGCGTCGACGAGCTGCCGGATCGGATGGTTGGCGAGCGTGACCCCGGGCATGAGTTTGTGGTTGCTGATGGGGCAGACATCGAGCGCAATGCCACGCCGCTTGATCTCTGCAATCAAGCCGGGATCCTCGACCGCCCGCACACCGTGTTCGATCTGCTGCGGCTTGAGCTCGTCGAGCACGCGGCGCACGAAATCCGCGCCCATCAACTCCCCGGCGTGCGCCTTGGTGTATTTGCCGGCCTTGCGCGCTTCCTCCCAGTAGGGCGCCGTCCAGGGCTCCAACGGAAAACCCTCCGTCCCGTGCAGGTCGATCCCGGCAAGTCCGGGCCAACCCAGGGCTTCGTGGAGCACGGGTTTCATCTTCGGGCCGGCGCCATTGTGATGGATGCCGATAAAAATTCTCACCTGCAGCCCCGCGGGCACGGCGGGCCGGATGGCGTCCAGCACCTCGCGGCCGTTGAGGCCGAGGAACTCGATGCAGCCGGAAGCAAAGCTGGTCTCGACGTATTTGATGTTCTGCGCGACGTGACGCGCAAACGTGACCTTCGCCGCCTCGTGGTAGCGCTCGGCCGAGGTGAACCACGCGAATGCCATGTCGAGGAGTTCCTTCTCGAAATGGGCGAAATCCCGGAACTTGAAATTGGGCGCCACGACGCCGGCGGGCGCTTGAACTCCGGCCAGACCTTCCGCAGCAGTTCCAACGACAGTGCGCCCTCGAAATGCAGATGCGTCTCCGTCTTGGGAAGCGCCTGGATGAAAGC
>DATFUQ010000007.1:0-2309 GCA_035260745.1 Lacunisphaera sp.
GGTTCGCCGGTATCCACATGGGCGGATATGAGCGGCAGAACCTCGGGGCGCCAGACGAAGTTCTCCATGAATTGACTGGGAAGCTCCACCGCATCCCAGGCCACGCCGTTGATTCCGGCGATGCTGGGGTAGGCCACGCGCGTCAGCATATGGTGCAAACCGTGGCCGAATTCATGAAACAGCGTGGTCACCTCCTCGTGCGTCAGCAGCGAGGGCCCGGTACCCACCGGGGCGGTGAAATTGCATACCAGCTGCGCCACGGGGAGCGCAGTTCCGGCGGGCAAGGATTTGGCGACGACGCATTCGTCCATCCAGGCACCGCTGCGCTTCTCGGCGCGCGAATACGGGTCCAGGAAAAACCCGGCCACGGCCCGCTCGTTTTGATCGAGCAGATCATAAAAGCGCACGGAGGGATGCCAAACGCCGACCCCGGGCCGTTCCCGCACCGTGATGCCGTAAAGGCGCTGAATCAGCGCGAATAAACCGCCCAGCACCTTGGGCAGCGGAAAATACGGACGCAGCGCCTCCTGCGATACCTTGAAACGGCTTTCCTGCAGCCGCTCGCTGTAGAACGCCATGTCCCATGCGTGGAGCTTGCGGCCGGCAAATTCCTCCAGATCCGAAAACTCCTGGCGCCCCGCGGGCAGGCAGCGGCGCGCCAAGTCGTCCAAGAAGGCGAGCACCTGCTTGCTGCTCTTGGCCATCCGGGTGGCCAGCGCGTAATCGGCGAAGTTGTCGAAACCCACCAGTCGGGCGAGCTCATGACGCAGCGGCAGGATCTCGGCAATGATGGGATTGTTGTCGAACCGGCCGGCAGTGGGGCCGAGCTCAGACGCCCTCGTGATCCAGGCTTCATAGATGTCGCGGCGCAGTTGCGAGTTCTCGGCACTGGCCATGACCGTCATATAGGTGGGCTGGTCGAGCTTGAACAGCCAGCCCGGCTGATTGGCCTCGCGCGCATCCGCGGCGGCGCGATCGATGGCGTTCGCGGGTAAACCGGCGAGTTCCGCGCCATCGGTGACGCTGCGCGTGTAGGCGCGGCCGGCATCGAGCACGTTCTCGGAAAACTTGGTGGCCAGCTGGGCCAGCCGCTGTGCGATCTCGCAGTATCGAGCCTTCTGCTCCGGGCCCAATGCGCCTCCGGCGAGCCGAAAATCGCGCAGGGCATTTTCCACCACCTTGCGTTGCGCCGGATCGAGCGTGCTGCCTTCAGCTTTCAGCACATGGGCGTAGGCCGCTTGGAGGCCGGTGTTCTGGCCGAGTTCCGAGGAATATGCCGTCAGCAGCGGCACGCATTCGTTGTACGCCTCGCGCATGTCCGCGGAATTGGCGACTGCGTTCAGATGGCCTATCGGGCTCCAGACCCGGCTCAATCGGTAGCTCAATTCCTCGACCGGTATGACCAGGGAGGCGAATGTCGGACTGGATTGCGCGGTCAGTTCTGCCAGGCGCAGCCGATTGTCCGCCAATACTTTCTCCAACGCGGGGCGGGCATGCCGCGCCTCGATACGGCCGAAGGCGGGCAGCGATTCGAATTCCAACAGCGGGTTGCTCACGCTGCAGATTCTATCAGACGCGCGTCAACATCCAGGTGAGAGCCGCGCTGCTCCCCACGAACCAACTGATCGCCGCCAGAGCGCGGCGCCGGAATCGCCGCGCCAGCGATTCGCCGTCGGAGGCAGCCAGGAGATATGCCCGGCCATCCATCGGCTCCGCCAGGACGTTCACGGACGGCGGCCGCACTTCGGCGGCGCGGGTCTCCTGGACCTGCCGGCGGGCGGCGGCGCGGGCCTTTTCCCACTCCGCGGGGCTCAATGTTCCGTCATGGTCGGTGTCGAACCGCGCGAGCAGCGCGGCTTGGTCTTGCTTCCAATCGTGCAGCAAGTTGGTCACGGCGACATCCGGGTCCTCCACACTGGCACCCCCGACGCTGCGAAAGGCGCCGATCGCTTGTACGTGCTTGCCGAGCTCCAACCGGTGCTCGGTGTAGCGGAATTTGTCGGTCAGAACGTGGTCGACCAGCCAGCCGAAGGCGCCGCTGCCGTCCGGAATGCGCCCCCGCGGCCAAGCCTCCGGTCCGTACCAGACATTGGTGGCGCCCGGAATCACTTCGGCCCCCCGCGGATCGATCAGGCACCGGCCGGTGCCGTCGTCGAGAAGAAAGGATACTTCGCTGGTACCGCTGTCGACCGTGGACCAGCCTCGGGACTCGCGGCTGTTGCTCCGCTCCTCGACCTTGTAGCGCCACCAGGTGCACGGAATTCCGCTCAAGGGTGCCTTGTTCTGCGCATCCGGCGGCAGCCGCCCCT
>DATFUQ010000008.1:0-2258 GCA_035260745.1 Lacunisphaera sp.
CCGATGAAAAGCCCGACCAGCAGTGAGCTGGCGAGGAGGAAACGCTGCCAGAGGTGGGTCAAGCCGGGCACCGGCCGAAGGTTACCCGGTTTGCGCGCGCTTTCACGGGGTTAGTGAACCGGGCGCCTCCGGTGAGGCGCCGGGTTCGATTGTCGAGCGGATCCGGAAATTAGCCTTGTTGGCCTTGTTCGTCTTGCTGGCCGCGGCGGACTCGGATCAGCTGCGCCTGGGCGGCGCCGGACCGGTTGTCCGCGGTGACAACCATGAGGCCGAGCGCCGGAGTGCGGTCCCACTCGCCGGCGTTGATGGAGATCGAGGCGGTGATCGTGGCGTTGACATCCACCGCGTAGTTGAACTGGCCCGTGCTGATCGCCGGCGAGAAGGCGTTGAACTTGGCGGTCCCTTCGAGGACGTCGCTCACGTGGCCGCGGTCGCCACGGACGTCGAAGCTCGCGGCGGTGTAGGAAAACCGCGGGTTGGCGGCGGTGAGGCCGAGGTCAGCAATGTCCACCTTCAGCAGGATCGTGCTGCCGTTGAAGGGAGCCGTGGCCAAATACTTGGACGTGCACGTGGCTGCTTTCGGCAGGTCGCAGAGAACGCTAGCGTAGGTTCCGTCGTAGCTGTTGGCGCTGAACTTTCCGAGGTCGACTGCAGCGAGCACCCAGTTCGGGGTGCCGGTGCCGCTGGTGTCGATCAGGATGTCGTACTCGTTGACGTTGGGAGTGACGAAGCGGCCGAACGTGTTCACGGCGAAGGTCAGGCTGCCACCGGTAGGGTTGGTGCGGGCGCCGACCGCCCGGATGCCGAGCTCGCCGAGCTTCCGGTCCTTGCCCTCAAGGCCCCAGGCGTAGAGGTCGGCGACGCCTGAGCGTGCGCCATTTGCATTGGTGATCGTCGCGGTCCCGGTTAGCGAGTCTTTGCCGAATCCCTTGGAGAGCTCGGTGGCCACGTTGGAGCGGGCGCGGGGGACCATGAAGTACGGCACGCGAAGCGAGACTCCGGCGTTCATGCCCGGAGCCGCCGGTGTCAGCTGGATCGCACCCGACACCTCGCGGAATCCGAAAGCGCTGCCCACGTCGGAGGCCTTGACCGAAAGCGTGACCTTCACGCTTGCCGAATCGTCCGGTGCGACCGTGACGCTGGGATCGCTGAACACGACAGTGTGCATCGACCCGCCGTCGGGAATGGCGGAGACGTTGAAAGTCACCGGCGCGGAGCCGTGGTTGGCAACCCGGAACATCTGCGTGCCCGTGAAGTCGCCGGTCATCTCGTTGAAACCGAAGCTGAGGGCGGTCGCCGCGTCCTCGCCGGTGGCCGTTGCCTGCGTGCGGACGGCGGAGACCGCCGAGACCTCGCCGGCGCCGCCGCGGCTGACCTTGTAGTTTTTGACCTTGGTCGCTGAGATGGTCGCGGTGTTGACGATCGCCGCCCGCTGCTCCTCCGGTTCCCAGTCGGGATGGGCCTGGCGGACGAGCGCGGCCACGCCGCTCACATGCGGGGCGGCCATCGACGTGCCGGACATGCGCGTGCCCTGGGTGCCTGACCCGATGAGCGTCGACACGATGCTGACGCCCGGACCCGTGACGTCGGGCTTGAGCATGCTGTCGCCTCGGCGAGGACCGCCGGAAGTGAAGCTCGCGAAACCCGTGTAGCCGGGGTTGGGGGTTGTGGTGGCGCCGACGACGTCTACCGTGGTCGCAGCCTTCAGCTTGTTGCCATCCACGCCACAACAGGGGTCGCTTGGGAAATTGAAGCCGCGGATGCCCAGAAACGGAATGTTGACGCCCGGTATTGGGCCTTCCAGGACGGGGTATGCGGTCGAGGTGTTGATCATCGCCACCGCCGCTGCGCCGTGCCTTGCCCCGAAAATCGCGCGATCGACGCGAGCGCACGAGCCGCGCACGGTGACGACCAACTTGCCAGTGATTTTCGCCGGGTCGTACTCGGCCTCAGTACAACCGGAGAAAGAGTTGCCGTTCATCGGCATGACGTAGGTCTGTAGGCCGGGCATCGGGCCCGAGGTGCTCTTGTTCGAATTCAGCGCCACGAGGGGACCCCCCGGGTGGAGGGTGAGGTTGTAAGCAGGCAGCGTCGCGATCGTGTCCGCCGCGGCAACGCTGATCGCACGCTCGGCGATGGCGGGCGAGCCCGTGATGTACGGGGCGGCGCCGCTGTTGCCGGCCGAGGCCACGACGATGATGCCGGCGTCGGCGGCGTTGTTGGTGGCTTCAACGTCAGGATCCGACGGGTCGCCGTAG
>DATFUQ010000009.1:0-9585 GCA_035260745.1 Lacunisphaera sp.
TGGTGCGACCCGTGCACCGTGATGTGTGCGATGGCCTCGGTGCAGTCGTCCACGATCTTCACCGCCAAAATCAGGTCGAGAAACTCCGTGCGGAAATCGTCATTGCTGGCCGCGGTGGCCGGCAGCCCGGCCTTCTTCAACACGGCCAGCGCGCGCGGCTCGGCGCGGAGTTTCACGCCGCGATCGGTAAGCATCCGGCCCGCTTCCCTCAGGAATTTATCCGCCACGTCGCGGTGGACGAGCAGCGTCTCGATGGCATTGCACACGCCGGGCCGCGAGCACTTGGCGTTCACGGCGATTTTTTCCGCCATGACCAGGTCGGCGGCCATGTCCACGTAGAGCGCGCAGATGCCGTCGTAATGCTTGATGACCGGCACGCGTGCGAACTGGACCACCGATTCGATCAGGCCGCGGCCGCCGCGGGGAATGAGCAGGTCGATGACGCCGACCGCCTCGCTGAGCAGCCGCACCGTGTCGCGGTCGGCGACCGGGACGAGTTGCACCGCCGCCGCCGGCAAGCCTGCGCCGGTGAGTCCGCGGGCGAGCGCCCGGGCGATGGCCGTGTTGGTGCGCAACGCCTCGGAGCCGCCGCGCAGGATGACCGCGTTGCCGCTCTTCAGGCACAGCCCCGCGGCGTCGACGGTGACATTGGGCCGCGACTCGTAGATGAAGCCGATGACGCCGAGCGGCACGCGCACCTTGGCGAACTTCAGGCCGTTGGGCTGCGTCCACTCGCGAAGCACCTGGCCGGCCGGGTGGGGAAGCGAGGCGACCTTGCGCAAACCCTCGGCGCAGGCGGCGACGCGTTCCGGCGTGAGCGTGAGCCGGTCCACCAGCGCGGCGGTCTGGCCTGCGGCCTTCGCGGCGGCGACGTCGCCGGCGTTGGCGTTGAGGATGTCCATCTGCGCGGCGAGCAATTCCTTGGCCATCGCCTCGAGCGCGGCGTCGATCTGCGCGGGCGGTGCGCCGGCGAGCGTGCGGGCGGCGGCGCGGGCCTGCGGCCCCATTTGGGCAATGAGTTGTGCCAGGTCGGCCATATTAGAAGCAAGGAGCAGGGAGCAAGGAGCAGAGAGGCAGGCACGATGTGACGCCATGGAAGATCATGACCGCTGAGTCCATGGAATCACTTCGCCGGGAACCAAGTGCCGGTGCGCTTGCCCGCGACAATCGCGGCGATGAGCCCGGCCCGGCGGCCGCTGGCGATGCAGCACGGAATGCCGGCCTTCACAGCGAGTTGCGCCGCCTGCAGTTTCGTAACCATGCCGCCGGTCGAGACGCGCCCCTTGTCGGCGCGCACGATGCCGGACACTTCGCCGAAGTCGCGCACGAGCGGCACGACTTTCCCGGCGGCATCCTGCAGCCCGTCCACGCTGGTGAGGATGATGAGCAGGTCGGCCTTGAGGAGAATCGCGACCTCGGCGGAAAGCCGGTCATTGTCGCCGAAGTTGAGTTCCTCAACAGCGACGGAGTCGTTTTCGTTGATGACCGGCACGACGTTGCGACGGCTGAGCAGGTGGGCGAGGGTGTTGCGGGCGTTGTCATGGCGGGTGCGGCTGTCGAGGTCGTTGTGCGTCAGCAACAGCTGCGCGACGGACAGCCTCTGCCGCGCGAAAGCGCTGGCATAGGCGTGCATGAGCTGCGACTGGCCGACGGCGGCGCAGGCCTGCCGGCCCGCGAGTTCCTTCGGCCGGGCCGAGAGGCCCAGCGTGGCCAGGCCCGCCGCGACCGCGCCGCTAGAAACGATGACGCATTGGTGGCCGGCGCGGATGAGCGCGCCGACCTCGCGCGCCAGCCGCGCAATCTGCGGCCGGCTCAAGCCGATGCCCCGCTTGGTCGACAGGATGCCGGAACCGAACTTGAGGACGATGCGTTGGGAGCGTCTGGCCATGAAATTCGCAGCGTAGCCGGGGCGGTGGGCGCAACAAGCCGGAATCACCGCCGGCTGCGTTTTTCCCTCTCAAGCGGGCCGGCTATGACACGTTTTCGATGGCACGGTGGCAGCTATGACACGTCACCACCTTGTCTCGACCAACCGGGAGCGGTGCGATGATCAACAACACAAAAATCAGGATAAATCCCCGCCATGAACACAAATACCGTCCAGGGTCTGCCGACCGCCCAATGTTTTTCCAACGGTGGTGACTATGTGGCGGAAGGTATGCCCGGGAGCCAGCAATTGTCCGCCTGCGCGTTGACGCAGGCCGCGTGAGATGGAAGCATATGCCCGCCATCCTCATGCCGACTGTTGCCGCTGCGCCGCGTATTTTTGATCTGGCTTTGCCCGACCTCGCCCTGTCGCGTGGCGGCACGGTCCGGTCGCACCGCGCCCACGGCTGGTGGTGGAGCCGCGAAGGCGACACCCCGGAAGCGCCGCAACAGGACGCACGCACCGTGCTGCTGGTGCACGCGCTGACCGGCCGCGCGGAGGCCGGCGTGAAGGACGGCTGGTGGGAGTCGGTGATCGGGCCCGGCCGGACTTTCGATCCGGCGCATTACCGCATCCTTTGTTTCAACAATCTCGGCTCGTGCTACGGCAGCAGCGGGCCCGGCGTGGAAGGTTTCCCCACCGACCCGAACCTCGAGCTGACCAGCCTGGACATTTCGCGCGCCCTGCTGCTCGCGCTGGACCAGCTCGGCATCGAGCGCGTCCACCTGACGACCGGCGGCTCGCTCGGCGGCATGGTGACGCTCACGCTGGCCGCGCTCGCACCGGAGCGCTTCGAGCGCATCGCGCCGCTGGCGACGAGCGTGGCGTCGAGCGCCTGGGTCGTCGGCTGGAATCACGTGGCGCGCCAGATTTTGCGGCTCGACCCCAATTATCCGCACAACACCGGCCGCGGGCTCGAGATCGCGCGCCAGCTGGCGATGCTGACCTACCGCGCCGAGCCCGGCCTCGACGCACGCCAGCCGCGCCCGCCGCTGGCAAAGTCCTGTGCGTCGGATTATCCGGTGCAGGGTTATCTCGAGCACCAGGGTGGGAAGTTGCGCAAGCGTTTCACCGCCCAAGCCTACGAGCTGCAGCTCGCGGCGATGGACCATCACGACCTGCTCCAGCCGCTGCCCGGCGAGACCAAGCCGGCCATCAACCGCGTGCGCGCCTCGGCGCTGGTGGTCGATGTCGACACCGACCAGCTCTTCACGACGGCGCAGACGGAGGCGCTCGCGCAGCATTTGCGCACCACCGGGGCGAGGGTGGAGCGGGCGACGTTGCACAGCATCCACGGCCACGATGCATTTTTGATGGAATGGGAGGCGCTCGGACCAATCTTGACACGGGCCTTGCATCTGCAGGCTCCCGCCTGATGAGCGAAAGCTGGCAGGTTTATAAATTCGGGGGCTCCTCCCTCGGCACCACGGGGCGTCTGCCCAAGGTGCTCGAACTGGTGGCGGCCGCGCCGCGCCCGCTCGCGCTCGTCATCTCGGCGCTCGGCGACACCACCGACTGGCTCATCCTCGCGGCCAGGTCGGCGGCGGAGGGCAACATCAGCCAAGCCCGGCGCGAGCTGGCCCAGGTGCGCGAGCTGGCCGGCGCGACGGGGCGCAGCGTGCTCAACAGCCAGGGGCAGAAGGGCGTGAAGCACGACCTCGACGAGATTCTCACCCCGGTGGAGCGCCTGCTCTCGGGCATCGAGCTGACCCGCGAGTGTTCGCCGCGCACGCTCGATTCCATCATCAGCGTCGGCGAGCGCATCTCGGTCGCGGTGCTGGCCCGCGCGCTGGTCGAGCGCGGCGTGCCGGCCATCCCGGTGGACGCGCGGGATTTTGTGGTGACCGATGCCACGCACGGCTCGGCGACGGTGGACAAGGCGGAGACCGCGGCGAAATTCGCCGCGCTGCAGGCCAGGTGGGCCGGCAGCGTGCCGATCGTCACCGGCTTCATCGGCCGCACCAAGGACGGCCACACCACGACGCTCGGCCGCAACGGCTCCGATTACACCGCCACGCTCGTGGCCGGCCTGCTCAAGGCCAGCGCGGTGACCGTCTGGACGGACGTGCTCGGCGTGATGACGGCGGACCCGGCGCTCGTGCGCGAGGCCTCGCCGGTGGACCGGCTGTCCTATGACGAGGCGCTCGAGCTGGCTTATTTCGGCACGCGGATGTTCCACCCGCGCACCATCATCCCGCTCCGCGAATGCGGCGCGGCGCTCATCATCCGCAGCACCACGCAGCCCGACGCCCCCGGCACGCGCATCGACAAGACCGGCAATCCCGACCCGAACCGGCCGACCTGCGTCACCAGCCTGGAGCGTCTCTCGCTGCTCGGCGTGCAATCGCGCCGCACCGGTCTCGGCCGGCCGCTCGGTGGGCGCATCCTCGCCGCGCTCAGCGAGGCCGGCGTGCGCGTGTGGATGACCACCGAGTCCACGCTCGGCCAGTCATTCTCCGTCGTGATTCCCGCGGTGGACGAGGCCAGTGCCCGCGCGAGCGTGGCCGAGGCGCTGGCGCCGGAGTTGCAATCGGGCGATTTGCGCATCGAGCCGATCCTGTCGCCCGTGACGCTCGTGACCCTCGTCGGCGAGAACATGGCCGGCCGGCCCAACGTGGCGGGAAAATTCCTCAATGCCATCGGCGAGGCCGGCATCGCCGTGCGCGCCGTGGCCCAGGGCGCGTCGGCCCGCAGCATTTCCTGCGTGGTGGACGCGGACCAGACGGCGACGGCGGTGCGCACCGTGCATGGCGCGTTCAACCTGGCGCACACCGAGATCAGCGTGCTGCTGCTCGGCAAGGGCGTGGTCGGCAGCAGCCTGTTGAAACAGATCGACCGGCAGAACCAGGCGCTCGGCCGCGAGCACGACGTGCAGGTGCGGCTGGTCGGCATCGGCTCGAGCCACGGCGCGCTGTTCGACCCGGAGGGCCTGCCGCCCGGCGAGGCGATCACCCGCCTGCAAAAGGCGCTGGGCGAGGGGAAGGGCGTCGCCGACGCGGCCACGCTCCTGGAAAAACTTTCGCGGCTGCCCAATCCCGTGCTGGTGGACTGCACGGCGGCGGCGGGCATGGAGAAGATCTACCGCGCGGCCTTCGGGCTCGGCATCAATGTCGTCTCGGCCAACAAGCAGCCGCTGGCCCTGCCGCAGGCGGAGCGCGACGCGCTGCGCGACGAGGCGCGCCGCCATTTCCGCGCCTACAGTTATGAGACGACGGTCGGCGCGGCGCTGCCGGTCATCGAGACGCTGAAGAATCTGGTCCGCACCGGCGACCACGTCATCACGATCGAGGGCGCGTTCTCCGGCACGCTCGGGTTTTTGTGCGACCGGCTGGTGCAGGGCGTGGCGCTTTCGGTGGCGGTGCGCCAGGCCAAGGAGCTGGGTTACACCGAGCCGCATCCGCGCGACGACCTGTCCGGTCTCGATGTGGCCCGCAAGGCGATCATCCTCGCGCGCGAACTGGGCCTGCAGGTGGACCTGACCGACGTGGTGCTCGAGCCGTTTGTGCCGGCGAAGAATTTGCGCGAGGACGACCCGGAGAAATTCATGCAGTCGCTCGCCGCGCTCGATGCGTCGGTCGCGGCACGGGTGGCCGCGTGCCTGGCGCAGGGCAAGCTGCCGCGCTATCTCGCGCGGATCACGCCCGGCGCGGCCGGCCCCAAGGTTTCCGTCGGCCCGCTCGAGGTCGAGGCATCGCACCCGGCGGCGGCGTTGCGCGGCGCGGAAGCGTTTGTCGCCTTCCACACCGAGCGCTACCGCGAGTATCCGATGGTGGTCCGCGGGGCGGGCGCGGGTGGTGAAGTGACGGCGGCCGGCGTGCTCGCCGATATCCTCCGGCTCGCGCAAAATATCCGGGGAAGGCGGTAGCACCGTTGCCGGTTTCCCGTTGCCGGCCGCTGCCGGCCCGGGACCAGTCGTGCAGCCTTCGCTGCGGCTGGGCTACCAGCCCGGTGTTTGTCCTCGGTTCTTGCTGGCGCAAAACCGAGGCAAAGCGCTGAGCAAACACCTGCCGGCAGGCGGGTTGCGCGCCCGGAGAAAAAGCTTATGTCATAACCGGGAAACGGGGATTGACAGAGCCATTGGCGTTTAACAACTTCCGCGCGTCTTCAGATGAACCTCAGCCTCGCCCTCCTTGTCCTTATTACCGCCGTCCTGGCCCTTCTGGCCACGGACCCGAACACACATGGGCGGCTCACTGAAGCCACTAGCTCCTAAGAGGAATCAAACTCAAAACCAGGACGCCGCCCCCACCAAAAGGGCGGCTTTTTTATTTTCCGCATATGACGCACTCCTTTCATACCCATATCTCGCCCTGCCCCCGATGGGCCGGCAGCGTAACCTGACCATTATACCCATGGAACCAGGCAAACGACACAGCCAGGTGGTGACCGACGGCCCCAGCCGGGCACCGGCGCGGGCCATGATGAAGGCCGTCGGGTTCACCGATGAGGATTTGCGGAAGCCGCTGATCGGCGTGGCCAACACCTGGACGGAGATCGGGCCCTGCAATTTCCACCTCCGCGCGCTCGCCGAGCACGTCAAGGCCGGGGTCCGCGCGGCCGGCGGCACGCCGCTGGAGTTCAACACCGTTTCCATTTCCGACGGCATCACGATGGGCACCGAGGGCATGAAGGCCTCGCTCATCAGCCGCGAGGTCATCGCCGATTCCATCGAGCTCGTCGCTCGCGGCAACAGCCTCGACGGCCTCGTCTGCCTCTCGGCCTGCGACAAGACCAACCCCGGCGTCATGATGGCGCTGGCCCGTCTGGACATCCCGGGGCTCGCGCTCTACGGCGGCTCGATCAACCACGGCCACCACCACGGCAGGTCCCTGACCGTGCAGGACGTGTTCGAGGCGGTGGGCGCGTTCAACGCCGGCAAGATCGACGAGAAGGAATTTCGCAGTGTCGAGAACGCCGCTTGCCCGACGGCCGGCGCGTGCGGCGGCCATTTCACGGCCAACACCATGGCGACGATCATGGAGGCCATCGGCATCTCGCCCGCCGGGCTCAACAGCGTGCCGGCCACGGACGAGGCAAAAAACAAGGCGGCCTTCCGCTGCGGCGAGCTGGTGATGAATCTCGTCCGGAAGAACATCAAGCCGTCGCAGATCATGACACGGAAGGCGTTCGAAAACGCCATTGTGTCGGTCGCCGCCTCGGGCGGCTCGACCAACGCCGTCCTGCATCTGCTCGCGCTGGCGCGCGAGTCAGGCGTAAAACTCAAGATCGACGAGTTCGACAGCATCAGCGCGAAGACTCCGACGATCGCCACGCTCAAGCCCGGCGGACTCTATACCGCGGTCGAGATGCACCAGGCCGGCGGCATTTCGCTGTTGCTGCGCCGGTTGCTCGAGGGCGGATTGCTTCACAAGAATTGCCTCACCGTCACCGGCCGCACGCTTGGCGAGGAAGTCGCGGCCGCGCCCGAGACGGCCGGCCAGCAGGTCATCCGGCCGACCGACAAACCCTTCAAGCCCACCGGCGGGCTCGTCATTCTCCACGGCAACCTCGCCGAGGAGGGGGGCGTGCTCAAGCTCGCCGGCACCGCCATCAAGCATTTCAAGGGCCCGGCCCGCGTCTTCAACAACGAGGAGGATGCCATGGCCGCGGTCAGCAAACAGCAGATCAAGCCCGGCGATGTCGTGGTCATCCGCTACGAGGGGCCCAAGGGCGGTCCCGGTATGCGCGAGATGCTCGGCGTCACCGGCGCGCTCGCCGGCGCCGGCATGTCCGAGAATGTCGCCTTGCTCACCGACGGGCGCTTCTCCGGTGCGACGCGCGGTTTTTCCATCGGCCACGTTGCGCCCGAGGCGTTCACCGGCGGGCTCATCGCGCTCGTGCACGAGGGCGACCCCATCGAGATCGACGTGGCGACCCGTCGCCTGCAACTCGATGTGCCGGCCGCCGAACTCGCCACCCGCCGCAAGGCCTGGAGCCAGCCGGCACCGCGTTACGCACGCGGGGTCATGGCCAAGTATGCCAATACCGTTTCCTCGGCGGCCGAGGGCGCCGTCACCACCTGAACAATTTTAAAACCACCGCAACTCAAGGGACACCATGAAACTCACCGGAGCAGAAATCATTTGGGAATGTTTGCAGAAAGAGGGCGTTGACGTCGTGTTCGGCTACCCCGGCGGCGCCATCCTGCCGACCTACGACGCGATGACCAAGTATCCGAAGATCCACCATGTGCTCGTGCGCCATGAGCAGGGCGCGACACACATGGCCGACGGCTACGCCCGCGCGAGCGGCAGGGTCGGCGTCGCCATCGCCACGTCCGGCCCCGGCGCGACCAACATGGTCACCGGCATCGCCACCGCGATGATGGACTCGTCGCCCATCGTGTGCATCACCGGCCAGGTCGGCTCGAAGGCGATCGGCACGGACGCGTTCCAGGAGACGGACGTGACGGGCGTCACGCAGCCGATCACCAAGCACAATTACCTCGTCACGAAGGCCGGCGACATCGCCCGCGCCATGCGCGAGGCGTTCTACATCGCCAAGAGCGGCCGGCCCGGCCCGGTGCTGGTGGACATCACGAAGGACGCGCAGCAATCGACCGCCGACTTTGACTGGGAGGCGGCCGCGCCGCGTCTGCCGGGCTACCGGCCCAACCATCGCGCCCCGGCGTCGGAGTTTGCGCGCGCCGCGGAGCTCATCAATTCCGCCCAGCGCCCGCTCATCCTTGCAGGCCAGGGCGTCCTCAAGTCCGGCGCGACCGCCGAGGTGCTCGCGCTCGCCAAGCTGGCCGGCATCCCGATCACCACGACCTTGCTCGGCATCGGCGTCATCCCGGCGTCGTCCCCGCTCAACCTCGGCATGATGGGCATGCACGGCGAGGCGTGGGTCAACCAGGCCATCCAGCAGGCCGACCTGCTCATCGCCCTTGGCATGCGCTTCGACGACCGCGTGACCGGCAACATCAAGACCTACGCGCTCAACGCCAAAAAAATCCACGTCGAGATCGATCCCTCCGAGATCAACAAGAACGTGCCGGTGGACGTCGCGCTCATCGGCGACCTCCGCGAGGTGCTCGGCGAGCTCAAGCCCTCGATCAAGAAGGCCGACCATGCCGGTTGGTGGGCGACGATCAACGCCGCGCGCGGCGATGCCGCCGTGCGCGACATCCAGAGCCTGCCCGACAGCGGCCACCTCTACGCCGCACACGTCATCAACGATCTCTGGCGCCTCACGCAGAAGCGCGATACCATCGTCGTGACCGACGTCGGCCAGCACCAGATGTGGGAGGCGCAGTATTACCGCCACGAGAAACCCCGGTCGCTCATCACCTCGGGCGGGCTCGGCACCATGGGCTTCGCGCTGCCCGCGGCCATCGGCGCCAAGTTTGCCTGTCCGGAGAAGGACGTCTGGGTGGTTGTCGGCGACGGCGGCTTCCAGATGACCAGCTGCGAGCTGGCCACCGCCGAGCAGGAGGGCATCAAGATCAACGTCGCCATCATCAACAACGCCTTCCTCGGCATGGTGCGGCAGTGGCAGGAATTTTTCTACGACAAGCGCTACGCCGCCACGCCGATGACCGGCCCCGACTTCGTCAAGCTCGCCGAGGCCTACCGGCTCAAGGGCCTGCGTTGCAACAAGCGCTCCGACGTGAAATCCACGGTCGAGAAGACCTTTGCCGACAAAGGCACGGTCGTCAT
>DATFUQ010000010.1:0-2372 GCA_035260745.1 Lacunisphaera sp.
TGCAGATCGTGAAGAGCGCCATGCTCGTGCAATACGCCACCACCGCGACAAATGGATCCTGCGTCGGCAGGGCATGCGCCGCGAGCCCGGCCACGACCGGTCCCACCCCGGCCCGGGCGAAGATGCCGCCGAGCGCAGCCAGTAACTGCGGCAGAATGAGCGCCCACCCGACGGTCTGCACCAGCCGGCCGCCCTCGATCACCGGCGTCACCAGCCGGGCCCGCGTCTGTTGCAGCGCCACGATCATGGCCACAACCGCGCCGAGGCACACCGACGTCACCGTGGTGTTGACCGAGTCCAGCAGCCACCAGTCCCCCGCATGCAGCTTGCTCAACAATAGCGTGCCCACCACCGCCGTGGCCGGAATCAGCAGGGCCGGCACGAAAATCCTGTCCTGCAACCGCTCCGCTGAGCCGGCGCGTTCCTCCGCGGTTGCGCCGGGCTCGCCGGCCGAGTCTATCTGCTTTGTCGCCGCGAGCCCGACCATCACGAGCAGCATGTAGCCGACAGCGACTGGCGGCAGGGCTTTGCCCGCGAGGAAGGTGACCGCCAGCAAGCCCCAGAACAACGCCGAGCCCCAGCGTTTTGGTTGGTTCCGGTCGAGGGCGATGCGGCCGGCCACGAGCAGCAGGAAAACGCCCGCGACCACATAAAAGACCTCGAGGCTGAGCAGCTTCACGGCGGACCCCCTGGTTTGGGTTCGGCCGCAACTTCCCGTGCGATGCGCCGGTCCAGCAGGTGCGCCCGCCAAGCCAGGAGGCTGAATGCCACCAAAGCCGTCGGGATGCCCCAGAGCGACAGGGCCCACACGCTGACCTGCAGGCCCTGCGCCTCAAGCACGCCCTTGATCAGGTAGACCGCCCCGACGGCGAAGACCGTGTCCTCGCCAAAAAAATTGCCCGTGTTCTCCGCCGCCGCCGCATGCGCGCGGATCGCCTGGGTGGTTTTTTCAGGCAGGACACCGAATCTCGCGCGGGCTGCGCCCTCGGCCGGAAGCGCCGCTCTTTCAAATTGAAGCTTGGCGGCAGCTTCCGCCATCGGCGACACCAGCGGGCGCACCATCGCCGTGTGGCCGCCGATATTCACGCCCAGCGCGATAGAAATCTGCCGAACCGCCGTGTAGAAGATCAGGACCCGGCCGGCGGTGGCCGATTTCGCCCGCTTGATCAGCGTCTCGGCCCGTTCGCGCAGCCCATAGCGCTCGAGCAAGCCGACCACCGGCAGCATCAGCACCACGGTCAGGGTGATGTAGCGGTTCTCCACGAAATATTTCCCAAACAGTTCCATGATTTCGTTGAACGACATCCCGGCCACCAGCCCGGTGCTGATGCCCGCCGCCATCACCACGAGCAGCGTGTTGAACCGCAGGGCGAAGCCCATCGCGACCACCAGGATGCCGATGAGCAGTTTGAGGTTCATGCGCCGAAGGCCTTGATCTCGACCCCGGCCGCCGTCAGCTCGATTCGCAGCCTCTGCGCAAACTCCACCGGATGCGGCCCGTCGCCATGCAGGCAGACCGTGTCGGATGCAATTTTCACCTCGGTGCCGTCGGTCGCGAGCACCAGGCCCTCGCGAATCATTCGTTGCACCTGCGCCAGGGCGGCACTTTCATCGGCGATGAGCGCGTTCGGCTGCGATCGCGGTGTCAGCGTGCCGTCGGCCTGGTAGGTGCGGTCGGCGAACACCTCGCTGGCCACCTGCAGCCCGCAAGCGTGGCCCGCCTCGACCAGCTTGCTCCCCGCGAGCGCGAAGAGAATCAGCCGGGGATCGGCCTCGTAGACCGCCTCGGCCACCGCCCGCGCCAGTGCCGCGTCGCGCCCCGCCATGTTGTAGAGCGCGCCGTGGGCTTTCACGTGCCGCACGCTCGCGCCGCGCTGATGGGCGATGACCTGTAGCAGACGCGTCTGCGCGAGAACCAACCCGTGCGCCTCGACCGGGCTCACTGGCAGTTCGCGCCGGCCGAAATTCTCCCGGTCGGCCAACCCGGGATGGGCGCCGATGGCGACGCCGTATTTCAGGGCGAGTTCAACCGTCGTGCGCATCATCGCCTCGTCGCCGGCGTGCGCGCCGCAGGCGATGTTGGCCGAGGTGATCAACGGCATCAGCCCGGCGTCATGGCCGGCGCCTTCGCCGAGATCGCAGTTCAGATCAATGCGGGACATGGGTGTCAGCCGGCGAAGCGCGCCAGGCCGGTGCGGACGCGATTAAGGTCGCGTTCCCGCGCCAGGTAAAGTTCATGCGCCGCCCCCAGCGTGATTTCCTCGAACCGCACCGTGTCGCCCGGTCGCAGCTGGGTGAAGCGCCCGAGGTCCACCGCCGCCACCGCCGCCATCCGCGGGTAGCCGCCGACCGACTGCCGGCTCGGCAGCAGC
>DATFUQ010000011.1:0-15621 GCA_035260745.1 Lacunisphaera sp.
CCGATGATCGCCTGCCATTGCGCGGTCTGCACCTCGGCCGACCCGCGCAACCACCGCACGCGGGCGAGCATCCATGTGGTGATGGACGGGCTCCACATCCAGGTGGACGCCACGCCGGAGTTCCGGCTGCAATGCCTGCGCGAAAAGGTGGAGCAGCTCGACGTGTTCATCCTCACCCACGGCCACGCCGACCATATCGTCGGAATGGACGACCTGCGGCGCTTCTGTGACCTGCACGGCGGCACGGCACTGACGGTATATACGACGGACGAGGGCATGGCGCGGGTGCGATCGGTTTTTCCCTATACCATCGCTGAGCGACCGGTGTCGAAGGGCTACGCAGCGTTCAAGCTGATCGGGATGCCGCCGGTGCTGGAGTTCCCCCAAGGCACCATTCGCTCCACGCTGCTGCCGCATGGCGGGATCAACACGCTCGGCCTGGTCTTTGAGGAGAAATCGTCGGGCAAAAAGTTCGCCTATTACAACGACTGCAAAAGCGTGCCCCGCGCGGCGATGGCGCTGGCGAATGGGGCGGATGCGGTGTGTCTCGACGGCCTGCGGCCCGACCCACATCCGACCCACATGAACATCGACGAAGCCTGCGCCGTGGCGGTGGAAATTGGCAGCCCGGCAAGTTATCTGACGCACCTGACGCACGCCATCGACCATGAGGTTTGGAGCCGTAAGCTCCCGGCCGGGGTGCAGTTGGCCTACGACGGCCTGAGGCTGAAGTTATAGGAGGTGGTGTCGAATTATGACAAATCGTTGAGATAGAGCTTGATTTAATTCATACTGAATTAATGTAGTATAAAAAACTAGCCTATGAAACTCTCCAAGCGCGGCGAATACGCCCTGCGGTCACTCATCAATCTCGGCATTGCAGCCAAGGTGAAGCGGCCGTTGGTGCGCGTGAGTGAGCTGGCGAAGGCGGAGGACCTGCCGGTCAAGTTTCTGGAGCAGGTGATGCAACAGCTCCGCGAGGCCGGCTACGTTGAAAGCGAACGCGGCAAACACGGCGGCTACCGGCTGGCCCGCCCCGCCAGTGAGATTCATATCGGCAAGATTGTGCGCCTGATTGACGGGCCACTGGCCCCCATCGGCTGCGTAAGCCAGACCGCCTACGAGCCCTGCAATTGCCCCGACCAGGAACACTGCGGCCTGCGCATGCTGATGCTCGATGTGCGCAACGCCATCGCCGCCATTCTCGACCGCTACACCCTGGCCGATGTGGTCGAGGTGACGACGCGCAAAATGGTCCGCGACGGTGTCGCACTGCCGTTCAGTGTTCCGGCGACCACGGCGACCGCCATCCGCCGTCGCACCAACGTGGCGGCCGTCCGCCGGCTCAGTCCCACCGAGGGCGTCGTGCATCAACTCCTGGGGGACTACGCCATATGAGCGAAACCCTCCCAGCCAAACCAGAGCCCCAGCCCGACTGGGTGCGGCTCGTGCGCGAAAAGGTCGAGTCGCTGCACTACGGCGTCGTGCAGCTCGTCGTGCACGATGGTCGCGTGACGCAGATCGAGCGCACTGAAAAAACCCGGCTCCCCGGCTGCGGCGACATCGCGTCCGCTGGTTAAATCTTTCCGCCCACCGGAACCACCGGAGGCTTCTGCCTATCAACCCAGCACTGACCCGACCACGGGAAGTTCCATCAAGCCAATCAATCCCATGAGGAACTACATCTTCCGCAAATTCACGCCCGCGCTTCTCACGGCGCTGGCGCTCGCCCTCGCGTTGCCGGCGTCGCTCCCTGCGGCCGACCAAAGCGACGAACTCAAACTGCTCCGCGATCAACTTCGCGCGCTCGAACAAAAACTCCTCGTGCTCGAACGAAAGCAAGAGATCCAGGACGAACGCGTCGCGATCACCGACAAGGGCTACACGTTCAGCTCGGCGGACGCGACCAACTCGCTCCGCGTGCGCGGGCTGGTGCAGCTCGACTCACGCCTGTTTTTCAACGACGGCGGCAGCGCGGTGAACAACGGCTTCCTGCTGCGCCGGGCCCGCACGATCCTCGAGGGCACATTCGGCAAGATCTACTCCTTCCAGCTGGTGCCGGAGTTTGGCGGCAGCAGCGTCAGCATCCTCGATGCGAACCTGGGCATCGCGTTTTCCAAGGGCTTCCAGCTTCGGGCCGGCAAGTTCAAGTCGCCCGTCGGCCTCGAGCAGCTCCAGTCCGACGCCTGGGCGTTGTTTGCCGAGCGTTCGCTCGTCACGAATCTCGTGCCCAACCGCGACCTCGGCATCACGGCCGGTGGCGACTTGTTCAACGGCACGGTAAACTACACGGTCGGCGCGTTCAACGGCGTGGCGGATGGGGCGAACACCACCAACACCGACTTCGACAACGAAAAGGACTTCGTGGCGCGGATCCTGGTCACTCCCTTCCGAAACCGGATCGATTCACCGCTCCAGGGCCTTTCCCTCGGTGTCGCCGCCAGCCTCGGTCGCGAGAAGACTGCCGCGGCGCTCACCAGCGGCTACCGCTCCGACGGCCAGCAGACCTTCTTCCGCTACCGCACCACCGCGCTGGCGGACGGCCAGTCGTGGCGCGTGGCCCCGCAGGCGAGTTACTACAACGGTTCGTTCGGCGCGCTTGCCGAGTATGTGGTGTCCACGGTCAATGTCCGGCCCGGCGCCACCGGGGCGAAGACCGAGCTGCAAAACAAAGCCTGGCAGCTGGCCACGGGCTACGTGCTCACGGGCGAACCGGCGTCCTACACCGGCGTGGTGCCCGCGAACAGTTTCAGTGTCGCGAACAACACTTGGGGCGCATTCGAGGTGGTCGCGCGCTACGCGCGGTTCGACGTGGATGACGCTGCGTTCCCGCTTTTCGCCGATCCCGCGGCCAGCGCGACGGAAACCAAATCCTTTGGCCTCGGTCTCAACTGGTATCTGAGCAAGTCCGTCCGTGCGACGGTCGATTATTTCCAGACTTCCTTCGACACCGGTGGCGTCACGCCGTCGGCCGCCGTCCTCCGTCAGGACGAAAAGGCGCTCATCACGCGCCTGCAGCTCTCCTTCTGAACCCTTGGCCTATTTCTGTCATGAAACACCTTTCACTTCTGTTTGTTTTTGCCCTCACCTTCACCCTGACCCGCGCGGAAAAAGTCACGCTGCGCGTCGGCTATTTCCCCAACGTTACCCACGCCCAGGGCGTGGTCGGCAGCCACACCACGCGCGAGAAGCACGGCTGGTTCGAGCAACGGCTCGGGCCGGACGTCACCATTCAGTGGTATCCCTTCAACGCCGGCCCGAGCGCGATGGAGGCCATCTTCGCCGGTTCGATCGACCTGACCTATGTCGGGCCCAATCCGGCGCTCAACGCCTACATCCGCTCGAAGGGTGATGAGATCCGCGTCCTGGCGGGCGCGGCGGAGGGTGGGGCGGCCCTCGTGGTCCCGGGCGACGGGCGCATCGTGCAGCCGGCGGATTTTCGCGGCCGGAAAGTTGCCACCCCGCAGCTCGGCAACACGCAGGACGTGGCCGCGCGCGCCTGGCTGAAGAGACAGGGTTTCAAAATCACCCTCACGGACGGAGAGGTTTACGTCGTGCCGACGGCCAACGCCGACCAGCTCGGCCTGTTCCAGCAAGGCAAGCTTGACGCGGTGTGGACGGTTGAGCCGTGGGTTTCGCGGTTGGAACTGGAAGGCGGCGGCAAGGTGCTCGTGGAGCAGACCGACGCCGTCACGACCGTGCTGGTCTCCAGCGTGAAGTTCCTCAAGGCGCACCCGGAGCTGGTGGAGAAATTCCGCGCGGCGCACATCGAGCTCACGGCATGGCTCAATGAACATCCCGACGAGGCCCGGGCGAAGGTCCGCGCGGGCCTCTCGGCCGAGATGAAGCGCGAGATGTCCAACGCCATCATCACCAGCGCGTGGCGGCGGTTGAAGTTCACCGCCCAAGTCACGCAGTCGCAGTTTGCCGCCCTGGTCGGTGACGCCCAGAGCGTGGGCTTCCTCCGCGATGCCATTCCCCTCGACCGCTTGTTCAGCCGCCAGCCATGATCCAGCAGGAAATTATCACTCCGCCCCCGGCGAAACTTTCGATCGACAACGTGTCGAAGTCGTTTCGCGCCAAGCACGGCGTCGTGCATGCGCTCGACCGGGTGAGCCTGCAGGTGGCGGAGGGGGAGTTTGTGTGCCTCGTCGGCCCGAGCGGTTGCGGCAAATCCACCCTGCTCAACCTGATTGCCGGCTTCGAGCAGCCGGATGAAGGCACGCTGGTCGCGGGCGACCAGCCGGTGCGCGGGCCGAGCCGCGAGCGCATGATGATGTTCCAGGAGGCGGCGCTGTTTCCGTGGCTGGATGTGCTCGGCAACGTGATGTTCGGACTGAAGCGGAAGCCCGGCCTGACGGCGGCGGAGCGGCGCGAGGTCGCGGATTCCTACCTCAAGCTCGTCGGCTTGGAAAAATTCCGGCACGCCTACATCCACGAGCTGTCGGGCGGCATGAAGCAGCGCGTGGCGCTCGCCCGCGCGCTGGCGCCCAACCCGCAGGTGCTGCTGATGGACGAGCCCTTCGCGGCGCTCGACGCGCTGACGCGCGAGCAGCTTTACGGCGATCTGCAGCGCATCTGGGAGCAACGCCGGAAGACCATCGTGTTCGTGACGCACAATGTGCGCGAGGCGGTGTGTCTCGGCGACCGGGTGGTGCTTTTCTCCCCGCACCCGGGGCAGATCCGGGAGGATTTCCGCATCGAGCTGCCGCGGCCGCGCGACATCAACAGCGTGGAGCTGGCCGGTTACGCCACCCGGATCAGGTCCGCCCTGAAGGCGCACCTGCAGGACACGGAGGTGGCCGGATGAAACGTGGACTTACCGCCGGTTTGTTCTTCGTCGCGCTCATCGTGGCGTGGCACTACGCCTACGAAGCGAAGATCTGGTCGCCGGTGCTGGTGCCGTCGCCGGAAAGCGTGGCGCGTTACCTCTGGGAAATCGCCGGTGACGGCACGCTGTGGTCGAGCACGGTGGTGACGATGAAGCGATTGCTGGCGGGCTATCTTATCGGACTGGTGGCGGGCATCCCGCTGGGTTTTCTCACTGCGCGGGTGCGGGCCCTGCGCGACACAGTGGGCGTGCTGGCGCTCGGCCTGCAGGGGCTGCCGAGTGTGTGCTGGGTGCCGCTGGCGCTGCTGTGGTTCGGCCAGACGGAGAGCGCCATGCTCTTCGTGGTGGTGATGGGCACGCTCTGGTCGGTGATCCTCGCCACAGAGACCGGCGTGCGCAACGTGAACCCCATCTACGTGCGAGCGGCGCACACCATGGGCTCAAACGGAGTGCACACCTGGGCGACGGTCATGCTGCCGGCTTCGCTGCCCTTCATTGTGAGTGGCATGAAACAGGGCTGGGCGTTCGCGTGGCGCTCGCTCATGGCGGCGGAGATTTATGTGACCATCCTGACCGGCTTCGGCCTCGGGCATCTGCTGCACTACGGGCGGGAGCTGAACGCCATGGAACAGGTCGTGGCCGTCATGCTGGTCATCGTCCTCATCGGCCTGCTGGCGGACAAGGTGCTGTTTTCCCCGTGGGAGAAGTTCCTGCACCGCCGCTGGGGCACGGAAAAATGAGCATTTAAGACATTTTCCGCAGTTGCCTCTCGCTTTTTAAACTACAAAAACTTCCTCCCCGCGATTTTCACCAAACCTGAACCCCCGACGATCATGGCCAAGATATACAACGACATCACGGAAACCATCGGCAACACGCCACTCGTGCGCCTCAACCGCACTGCCGCCGCCCACGGGGCCCAGGCGGAAATCCTGCTCAAGCTCGAGTTCTTCAACCCGCTTTCCAGCGTCAAGGACCGCATCGGGTTCTCGATGATCGATGACGCGCTGAAGTCCGGCAAGATCACCAAGGACACCGTCCTGATCGAGCCGACCAGCGGCAACACGGGCATCGCGCTGGCCTTCGTGGCCGCGGCCAAGGGCCTCAAGCTCATCCTCACCATGCCCGAGACGATGAGCACCGAGCGCCGCAAGCTGCTCAAGATCCTCGGCGCGCGCCTCGTGCTGACCGAGGGGCCGAAGGGCATGAAGGGCGCCATCGCCAAGGCCGAGGAGCTGCAGGCGAAAATCCCCAACAGCGTCATCCTGCAACAGTTCTCCAACCCGGCCAATCCGGCCATTCACCGCAAGACGACCGCGGAGGAGATCTGGCGCGACACCGACGGCAAGGTCGACATCATCGTTTCGGGCATCGGCACCGGCGGCACCATCACGGGCGTCGGCGAGGTGCTCAAGGCCCGCAAGCCGTCGCTCAAGATGATTGCCCTCGAGCCCGATTCCTCGCCGATCCTCTCCGGCGGCGCGCCCGGGCCGCACAAGATCCAGGGCATCGGCGCCGGCTTCGTGCCCGGCGTGCTCAACACAAAGATTTACGATGAGGTCATCCGCGTGAAGGAGGCCGACTCCGGCCCGGTGTCGAAGCAGGTCAACCAGCTCGACGGCATCCCGGTCGGCATCTCGTCCGGCGCGGCAATCTGGGCGGCCATCCAGTTGTCCAAGCGCCCGGAAAACAAGGGCAAGCAGATCGTTGCGATCATCCCGTCGAGCAGCGAGCGCTACCTCTCCACGTGGCTCTTCGCGGACGTCAACGTCGAGAGCGACTCGGTGGACGATCTCATCCCCGCGGCCGGCGCCTGAAGCCGATTCCACTCCAATTGACGGGGCGGACCTGCGGGTCCGCCCCTATTTTTGGCCGGCGCGCGACTCGCCGGCCCGATACCAGCGGTAGAAGGTGACGCCGAAGGCGATCATCATCACGCTCATGCCGATGAGCTTCATCATCGCGCCGGCGAGCAGCTGGTCGCTGGCGGCGGACAGGCTGGTGATACGCGGGGCGTATTCGTAGGTGGGATAGAGCACGTCGGCCGAGAAGGTGATGTAGGCGAACACCGGCGTCATGCCGATGATGACCGCCGGGAGATAAAGCATCTGCCCGGCGTAACTGGCGGGCGGGAACTCCTTGGCCGGGCTGTAGAGCGGCCACCAGTAAAGCAGCGCGGCGCCGAACATCATGAAATGCTCGGCGATGTGGACCACGCGGCTTTGCAGCGCCCAGTCGTAGAGATACGGCAGGTGCCACACCGTGATGACGGCGGTGTAGAGCACGCCGCAGACGACGGGGTGGGTCAGGATCTTCAGCAGCGGGCGCAGGGCGGGCCGGCCGGTGACCGGGCGCACCAGCCAGTCGGGCAGTCCGAGCAGGAAGAGAATGGCCGCCGGGTAGATGATGATCTGGTGCTGCAGCATGTGGGCGCTGAGCAGGTAGTTCTCGGCGATCTGGTCGAGGGGCGAACCGACCGCGAGATAGAAACAAAGCAGGGCCGCGTAGAATTTGACCGCGTGCCGGCGCGGGTAGGGCGCACCCGGCGCGAGTCGCTGACGCAGCGGCCCGGCGAGGATGGCATGGAGCCAGCCGAGAAAGATGAGCCCGCCGATCAGAAAGGGTTCGTTGTGCCAGTGGGTCCAGTCGATCATCGGGCATCACGATTAAGCGCAGGCTGCCGAATGGCCACAAAAAGCACAAAAAGGCACAAAAAAGCCGCGCATCATGCGCGGCTGAAGAGGAGAAATTGCACCCAGTTCAGAACAGCAGCAGGCCCACGGTGGCACTGAGCGGCTTGCTGGCATCGGCGCCGAAGATGTGGAGCAGGGCCCACATGGTGCCGCCGGCCAGCACCAGGCCGATGAAGAAGAGGATCGTGCAAAACACCTTGTCCCAGCGCAGGTGCATGAAGAAGAAGATGACGAACATGAACTTCACGGTGGAAAGCAGCACCAGCGCGGTGACGACGAACCATTTGGCAATGGGCGTGTAGACCAGCACGACCTCGGCCCCGGTGATGACGGCGAGAATCATCGCGATCTGGATGTAGAAATGAAACTTGCTCGGCTCATGATGGCCGGCGGCAGGGGCGTGAGCGGGGGAGGCGGCGGGGGCGGACATGGCGGGGAAGTTGAGAGCTGAGGGCTCAGAGATACTCGAGCAGGTAGACGGCGGTGAAGATGATGATCCAGACGATGTCGACGAAGTGCCAGTAGAGGCCGATGGCCTCGACATCGATGGCGTTTTTCTCGCCGAACTCAATCGCGCCGCCCCGGCGTCCGAACCAGGCCAGGGCCACGCAGGCAACCGCGCCCACCGCCAGAGGGGTGGCATGGTGGCGGAGGGCCGCCCCGCCATCGCCCTCAATGACCTCCAGAATGCCCGGCACGAAGACAATAAAGGCGACGCCGGCCGCGGTGGCGATCGTGAGCAGGTGGAAGAAGTTCATCAGCAGGCCACCGCCCGCGGCAGGCTTGAAGGTGCGGACATACATCATGCCGAGCAGCAGCACGCCGATGGCGACGTGCGTCCCGTGGGTGCCCGTGAGGGTGAAAAACGTGGAGCCAAAGAGGCTGTTGGAGAGCGTCATCGAGTGCGCCTTGTTCTCGACGAAGTGCGTGAACTCAAAGACCTGGCCGCCGAGGAAGATGCAGCCGAAGAACATCGTGCCGAGGAGCATGGTGCGCGTGCTCCGGACATTGCCGCGCTGGATGGCGTTCACCGCGAGCGCCATGAGCAGCGAGGACATGAGCAGGATGAACGTCGAGAAGGACGTGAGCTCGATGTTGAAGACCTGCGTCGGCTGCGCGTTGCCCGGGGGCGGGTTGAGGCGGTAGACGAGATGGGTCGAGATCAGCGTGCCGAAGAACATGCAGTCCGAGGCGAGGAAGGCCCACCAGAGGAGCTTCTTGTTCGGGATGCCGGTCGACGTGGTCGCGTCGTGGTGGTGGTCGATGGTGGCGGCGAGGCTGCTCATGTCGGAGTGAAAAGGAGGATAAAAGCGGCTTAATGATGATAACCGCCGCGGGACTCCGTGGCGTTGCCGTCCGCATCGAGGTGGACGTGGTAGCCGCCGGGGCCCTCGAGCGACCAGAGGTAGCAGGCCGCGACGACGATGCAGAGGCCGGCGATGGCGAGAGGCGCGTGCGAGCTGAGGACTTGGTTGCCCATCATGAGGACGGGATGCTTCAACTGGGCGAGGTTGTAGGCGCCGAACAGCAGGCCCAGGCCGGCGATGATGGGATACCACGACTGGTCGGGCATGTGGATGCCGCCGTGGGCCTCCTCGGCCTTGATGTGCTCGGCCTTTTCCCTGGCGATCTCCTCCTTGTGGGTTTTCTCATACCACCAGGCGTCGCGGGCGTGGACCGTCGGGATGGCGGCGAAGTTGTGCTCGGGTGGCGGGGAGGGGATGGACCACTCCAGCGTGCGGCCGTCCCACGGATCGTTGCCGCACTGCTTGCCCTTGAAGAAGGACCAGACGAGCACGGCGAAGTAGGTGAAGATGCCGAGGCCGAGCAGGTAGGCGCCGCAGGAGGCGAACAGGTTGCCCTCGTTCCAGCCCATGTTGGAGTCGTAGGTCCAGGTGCGGCGGGGCATGCCGTTCAGGCCGAGGAAGTGCATCGGGAAGAACGTGCAGTTGAAGCCGATGAAGATGAGCCAGAACGAGAGCTTGCCCCAGAACTCGGGCACCATCCGGCCGAAGAACTTCGGGAACCAGTAGTGGATGGCGGCGAGCAGCGCGAAGGTGGCGCCGCCGATGAGCACGTAGTGAAAGTGGGCGATGACGAAGTAGCTGTCCTGCTGCTGGGCGTCGGCCGGCGCGGCGGCGTGCATGATGCCGGAGAAGCCGCCGAGCATGAACATCCAGATGAAGCCGAGGGCGAACATCATGGGCACACGGGTGACGATGCGGCCGCCCCAGAGCGTGCCGATCCAGTTGAAGATCTTGACGCCCGTCGGCACGGCGATGGCCATGGTGGCGATGGCGAAGGCCGCGGTGGCGACCGTGCCCAGCCCGGTGGTGAACATGTGGTGGCTCCACACGCCGAAGCCGATGAAGCCGATGGCGACGCCCGAGAAGACCACGATGGGGTAGCCGAAGAGCGGCTTGCGCGAGAACGTGGGCAGGATTTCCGAGACGTAGCCCATCGGGGGCAGGATCAAGATGTAGACCTCGGGGTGGCCGAACACCCAGAAGAGGTGCTGCCAGAGGATGGGCTGGCCGCCGCCGGAGACCTCGAAGAAATTGGTGCCGAAGTTGCGGTCGAACATCACCTCGACGAGCGCGATGGCGATGGCGGGCAGCGCGAGGATGAGCAGGAAGCTCGTGACCAGCGCCATCCAGCAGAACACGGGCAGGCGCATCATGGTCAGGCCCGGGGCGCGCATGTTGATGATCGTGACGATGAAGTTCAGCGAGGCGACGATCGACGAGAGACCGAGGGTCTGGATGCCGAGCACCCAGAAGTCGGTGGACAGGTCGGGGGTGAACTGCTTCGAGGTGAGCGGGGAGTAGCCGAACCAGCCGATGTCGGGCGCGCCGCCGAAATCCCAGCTGGGAACGAAGTGCGAGAGCCAGCCGACGTTGAGCAAAGTGGCCCCGCCGACCCACACCCAGAGCGAGAAGGCGTTGAGGCGGGGGAAGGCCACGTCGCGCGCGCCGACCTGGATCGGGACGAGCAGGTTGAAGAACGCGGCGTTTAGCGGCATGACCGCGAGGAAGATCATCGTGGTGCCGTGCATCGTGAACAGCTCGTTGTAGAGCTGCGCGGTGACGAACCGGTTGTTCGGCACGATGAGCTGGGTGCGGATCATCAGCGCCTCGATGCCGCCGATGAGGAAGAAGAGGATGGCGAAGCCGCCATACAGCATGCCGATCCGCTTGTGGTCGACGGTGGTCAGCCAGCTGACGAGGCCGGTCTTGGCCGTCGGGCGGGTGAACAGTTCAAACGACTTGGCGGGGGCGTGCCCCGCGCCGGTGAATTCGGATTTTGCCAGTGCTTCGGCCATGGGAAATGCGGGTGGGAGTGGAGGGATGCCGGCGGGTTATTTCAGGCTTTGCAGGTAGGCGACGAGGGCGTCGATCTCCTTGGGGTCGTTGAAGACGATGTTCGGCACCAGGTTGCCCTTGTCGTCGGGTTTCATGTAGCCGACCATGCCGCCGAAGCCGTGGAACATCTTGTTGCCCGGCTTGAAATATTCGGGATTCTCAATCCACTGGTGCATGCGCTCCGGTGTGTTTTCCAACACGCCGGCGGCGATGCTGGAACGGGCGCCGACATGCGTGAGATCGGGACCGACGATGCCCGCACCGTCATGACCGCGGATGGTGTGGCAGGAAACGCAGGTCTTGTCCTTGAAAAGCTTGCGGCCCGCGGCGATGAGGGCGGCGTTTTCGCCGGCCCCGGCGTCCTGCTGCTTGTGCCAGGCGGCGAGCGGATTGGCGTCAAAGCTGGTCGAACCGGAATAGGACTCGCCGGGGGCCAGTTTCAGGCTGGCAAACTGGACCCGCGGGCGCTCGGCCTCGATGGCGGCGGTCTGGGCGGTGACGCTGCGGGCGGGCCCTTTCTGGTTGGCGAGCCACTTCACGTATTCAACGGGGGAAAGCGCGATGACCCGGAAGCGCATGATGGCGTGCGATTCGCCGCAATACTCGGCGCACTGGCCGTAGAAATAACCGGGCTTGCCCGCCTTGAACCAGAGGAAGTTCGGGCGGTTCGGGATCATGTCCACCTTGCCGGCGAGCTTGGGAATCCAGAAACTGTGGATTACATCGATGGTGCGGAGATGCACGCGCACGGGCGTGCCCGCAGGCACGACCAGCTCGTTGCCCACGACGAGGGGGGCCTCGCCGCCGCCGGGGAGCGGCATCATCTCGCCGTTATACTCGAACTTGAACCACCACTGGTAGCCGGTGACGGTGACGTCCATGGCGTTGCCCTTCTCGGCCTCCGGCACATCGTAGGTGTACCAGATGTCGCGCAGGGTGGGGATGGCGATGATGACGAGCAGTATGACGGAGCCGGCAATGAGGCCGATCTCGACGAAGGGGTTGCCATGGCCCGCTACCGCTGTCGGCTCGGCGTGCTCGTCGGCATCGGACTTGGCGCGGAATTTAATCTGCGCGTAGGCCAGCACCGTGCCGACGATGATGAAGATGAAAGTCGTCACATAGACCGTGATCATGAACAGGTCCCATTGCCGCTGGGCAACGGGCCCCTCCGTGACCATCGTGGACTGCGGGCCGCTGAGGCTGAAGACCTGGTGCAGCTTGTTGCAGCCGGACAACAGGGTCAGGCCGAGCCCGGCAAACAAAGCGGTGGCAAAGCGCGAAACTTTGCGGTGGGCGGAACGTGAACTGGTCATGTGTAACAGTGGCGGCATCAGCGGTGTGCGCTGCGCCAAGTGTATTGGGCCAGACTTTGCAAAATGTCCCTCATTTCAACCACAAAACCGCGCAATCCGCCGCGGCCGGCGCCGGCTATTAAGGCGAGCCGGCCGCGGTATTAGTCTGGCGCAAACTTTGCCTGCAGTATTGCGCAGTACCGGCCAACTGTGCGATAATCGCAGCCGATGAAAAAACACCTGATTCTCCCTCTGCTGGCGGGCGGCCTGTTCCTGGCCGGCTGCGGCCCCAAAGATCAGCCGGCCACCGCGCCGGCCGAGTCCGCCTCCGCGGTCGCGACCTTCGAGTTTACCGCGAACGACACCATGAAGTATAACCTTACCCGCATTGAGGTTAAGGCCGGTCAGGAGGTCAAGGTGAGCCTGACCAACATGGGCAGCATGCCGAAGACGGCCATGGCGCACAACTGGATCCTCCTGAAGAAGGGCACCGATCCCAAGGCGTTTGCCGATGCAGCGGTCATGGCGATGGCGACCGACTATATCCCGGCGGCGCTGGCCGACCAGGTCATCATCCACACCAAGCTCCTCGGGCCGAAGCAAAGCGACGAACTCAGCTTCAAGGCGCCGACCGAGCCCGGCGAGTATCACTTCCTCTGCAGCTTCCCCGCCCATTTCCTGTCCGGCATGACCGGCGTGATGGTGGTGAAGTAAGCTGTCGCCAGTCCATATTCAAAAGCCGGGCCCACGGGTCCGGCTTTTTGTTGGAGGGCTCGCGTCCCTGCGGGCCGGGCTCACCCCACCGGTGCCGCCGGCCACCAGATGTAGAGGAAAAAATAGACCAGCACGCCGGTCACCGAGACGTAATACCAGATGGGGAAGGTGAATTTTGCCCAGCGCTTGTGCGAAACGTAGTCACCCTTGATGGCGAACAGGAACGTGCGCGGCACCAGGTAGGCGATGGAGATGGCGAGGATGATGTGCGAGATCAACATCGTGTAGTAGAAGGCCCGCAGCGCGGGATTCTCCCCGCCAAACGGCGTGTGCACGCCGCGGATGAGGATCTTGTGGGTCACGTAACCCACGAGGAACAGCGCCGACACCACGCCGGCGGTCAGCATGCACGCGCGGTGCTGCTCGATCTTGCGCAGCTTGATGAAGATGAAGCCGGCGGTGATGAGCACCGTCGCGGTGGCGTTGAGCGCGGCGTTGAGCGTGGGGATGTCGTGGGTTGTCATTTTCGAGGCGTCATTGCGAGGAGCGGTGCGACAAAGCAATCCAGATGGATCGCCACGCTCGCTGCGCGGGCTCGCGATGACAGATGATATGTTACAGTCTGAAAATATACCGGTCGGCCACGAGCAGCCCGAGCAGCAGCGGCAGGTAGGCGATCGAGATGAAGAACAGCCGGCGCGCCTCGGTCTCGCGCTTCTCCGGGTTGAGGAAGACGATCGCCGACTTCAGGATCCACAGCCCGAGCACCGCGGCGAAGGCGAAGTAATACCAGGAGCAATACCCGAGCAGCGTCGGCAGGCCGCTCGCGGCCACCAGCAGCACCGTCCAGATGAAGGCCCGGCGCGAAACCTTGCGGCCGCTCGGGTCGGTGACCGAGATCATCAGCATGCCGGCGGCGGCGTAATCCTTGCGGTAGGTCCAGGCCAGGGAGAAGAAGTGCGGCATCTGCCAGGTGTAGAGGATGGCGAAGAGCGTCCAGCCGAGCGGGTCGTTCGACCGGCCGGCCGCGGCCCAGCCGATCATCGGCGGCAGCGCGCCGCTGATGGCGCCGATCTCGGTGTTCCAGCGCGACCACCGCTTGGCCGGCGTGTAGATGGCGAGGTAGGCGACGATCGTGGCCAGCGCCAGAAAGGCGGACATGCCGTTGACCTGCCTGAACAGCACGGCGAGGCCGGCCACGCACATCAGCCAGCCGAGCACAAAGGCCGAGCCGGGCTGCACGATGCCCGCCGGGATCGGGCGGTCGGCCGTGCGCTTCATCTTGGCGTCGAGTTCGCTTTCCATCCACTGGTTGAGCGCCGCCACGCCGCCGGCGCACAGCGCCGTGCCGAGCATGACGTAAATCGTGCGGGCCCAGTCCCAGTAGGGCAGGGCCGCCAGGTAGCCGACCATCGCCGTGACGACCGACAGCGCGCTCAGCCGCGGCTTGGTCAGCTCGAGGTAATGCCGCCAGTTCGCCTGAGGCGCATCGGTCATGATCTCGGTGGGAACCTGTTCGCGGGTGGGCGTCATGTTTGGGCCGGCTCAATCGAGCCGCGCTGGGTGAAAAAGGCCACCACGAACGTCGCCGCCAGGGTCAGGGTGCCGACAATGACGTGTCCCGTGGTCATGGTGACACTCCGGCCGGTCCAGATGATCTGCGCGCCGAGGTAGATCTGGAAGGCAACCAATCCGACGAGCAGCAGGCTCGCGCCGCGCAGGAGCGGGGCCAGGGACTTCTCGCGCCAGAGAAAATGGCTGTAGGCAAGGACGGCGACACCGATGAGGGCGGCCATGACCCGGTGCGCAAAATGCAGCACGACGCGGTAGTCCCAACTCGCCGGAAGGAGGTCGCCCTCGGGCGTGGAGAAGGGAAAGGTCGGGATGGCCAGGCCGGCGTAGTTGTGCCGCATGGTCGTGGCGATGGTCAGCTGGACAAACAGCAGGGCGGCGCACCACCAGCCCAGCCGGCGAACACGCCCACTGGCCGGGCCGAGGGTGTTGTTCACCCAGGGGCGCGAGAGGCCGGCGGCGATGGCGAAGAGCACGCACACATAAACCTGGGCGAGGACGCCGTGCGGGATGCGCAGCATCTGCCCGAACGACATCTCGAAGCCGGGGACATGGATGCCGTCGAACATCACGCGGATGCCGCCGAGCACGCCCTGCACGACGACGATGACCAGCGCCCACCAGCCGAGCTGGCGCACCCACGCGCGCGCCTCGCTGCGGTGCAGCCAGACCGCCAGGACGATTGTGATCAGCCCCATCATCGCGCCCGAGAGCCGGTGCGAATGCTCCGCAAACTTGTCGATCTCGGTCAGCCAGCCATGCGGGTTGACCGAGCCGTTGGACAGCGGCCAGTCGGGAAACGCCATCCCGGCGCCGATGCTGGTCGTGAACGCCCCGAGCGCCACGAGCACGAAGACCCATGCGCTGCCGAGGGCGGCGAACCAGGCGAGGCCGGGCTGGTAGGTCGGGGTGCGGGTCATCGGCGGGTTTGAATGGGAATCGGCAGGTGATACTTCGCGCGCGGGCAGCGCAAACCTTTTGACAATTCGCGCCGATGGCAAATGTGTGTGCAGGATGAAGCCCAGTTATTTGCCGGCCATCCGGCTGACCCTGTGTTTGCTAATGGCGGGCGGCGCGCTCTTTGCCCCCGGTTGCGCCAAGCAGGAAGCGGCGGTGGCCACCAATGCCACCGCGGCCCAGCCGGGCGAAAAGCG
>DATFUQ010000012.1:0-15102 GCA_035260745.1 Lacunisphaera sp.
GAGGTAGGGCTGGGTCGAGAGCGTATAGGACTCGCTGTAGGAGGCGTAGAGCAGCACATCGCGGGTGATCTTAAACCCGATCCCGAACTGAGGCGTCGTGTATTTGCTGTCCAGGGTCGGGGCGGTCGAGCCCGCCGCATGATCGGTGACCTGATTCCGCGAGACATTGTAACGCGCCCCGCCGACAATATAGAGCCGGTTGTCGAAACAGGTGGCGTTCACCAGAACGTATGCGGCCTTGTCGGAGTTGATGGCCGTCGTGTCGGCGTCCACCGAGGTCATCTGCTGGGCGGTGAAGGCACCTTCATTCTGGTTGATGTAATAGGTCGGACTGACGGGATTGAGATCCCAGGCGCGGAAGAACGGCGAGGCTGCCGTGTGCTCGTTCTGCAGGGTCGACTGGCTGTAGGTGACGTGATCGTAGAAAACGCCCGCAAGCACCTGGAGTTTGACGTCCGAGAATTTGTAGGAACCCACGGCCTCGGCCTGGATAGTCGTGCCACGCACCGACTGCGTTTGCACGCGTGGCGCGCGGTCCTGCATGACCGGAGTAGGCGTGCCGTTCTGGGTCGACTGCAGCAGACTCGGGTTGTTGACGGCTAGTTTGGCATAAGCGAGGCCCCGCGCAACTTGCTGATCGGACGTCAGGGCGTCCCAGCTCGGCGCCACACTCCAAACGCCATTTGAGTAAATCATGGAGTCCGGCGGTGGAATATAAGCCGCGGCGTGGCCCGTCTGGTTGTAGACGGAATGGTCGATATCCTCGCCCACGTGGATGCGTCCGGTCCAATGGTCATTGATCTTTGCATCAAGCTCGGCGTTGAAAGTTTTGAGATTGTCGCTCTTCACGTCACTGCTGTCAGAAAAATTGTAGTTCTTGGGCAGGCCGGGGAAAAAACGCATGAAACCGGGGTCCGACGAATCAGAGACACCCAGCGCAACCGCCGGTCCGGTTTGGTTGGCCAAAAGCGACTTGGAACCGGGATGACCGACACCATAAAGGGTTTTGACGATGCTGCTTGGTTTCGCGATGACCGAGTTGGGCAGATAGGCTGCCGGCGGATCCTGGCGCTGCTGATACCCCTGGTAGTCGAGTGATAGCGAGAGGGTCGGCGAAATAATCCATTTGAGCGTGGGATAAATCACCACGCTGTGACTGTGAGTGTTCTGATAGTATTGTTCGCCGTTGCCGTAGGAAGCAACGAGGCGGAAGAGCACCTTGCCCGGCGCCAGCGGTTGATTGATATCGAGGGTGGTGTCATAGGCATTATAAGCCCCAAGGGAAAAGTGCACCTCGGTGAACGGCTTCTCCTCGGCCGCTTTCGTGATGTAGTTGACGGTGCCACCAGGCGCAATTGCCCCATAAAGGAGCGAGGCTGGTCCCTTGACCACCTCGACGCGCTCAACGACACTCCCATCCACATAATTGCTCACCAGCTGATTGCTGGAAAACCCGTTGCGCTGCGGGGCCTGCACGAAACCGCGGACAGAAAACACGGCGTTGCCCTGGGTGGTGGCGCTGACGCCGCTTTTCACGCCCGCGGACTGCGAAACGATGTCCATCAAGTTTTTCGCGCCGGTATCCGCGATGAATTGCGGCGTGATGGCGTTGATGGAGAACGGCAGATCGTTGATAACGGTGGATATGCGAGTCGCGGAAACCGCGTTGCCGGCCACGTAACCCCGGTCGGTCGAGGCCCGGACTTCAAAGGGTGACAGCACAATGGTGGCGTCACCGGGTTTGGTCTCGTCAGTTTTGGGGCTGACATCGGGGGCAGTTTGGGCGCGAGCGCTCAACAAGCTGGCGGCTAAGGCTCCCGCCAGGATATAGTGGTGTAGTTTCATTGGGGTATGGTTGGGGACAACTGAGGTGTAGGGCTGGGATACGCCGGAAACCAGCGTAACGTGCCCAAGGTCTGAATTTACACCTTTACGATATACTTTGCCGATGCATCCGCCTATCGGTGGTTTCACCTGAAACGCAATTCAGGGAGCGAACGGCGGCCTGGCTGGCATCCAACGGTGTCCAAGGGGCTGCCCGGCCCGCGTGCGCTCCGGTCTCTTTTACCGGCCGGCATCATCTTAACGTAATCACCGCTTTGTTATAGGGAGATATGAGCAACCACCGATTGAATCTGGTCTTTGGCGCGATCTGCGTGCTGGCGATGCCCGCCCTGTTTGCGTCGCAGGGCCCGGCAGCAGAAACTCCGCCATTGAAACTGGTCGCCGCGACCCCGATGCCGGGCTTCACCGGCGACTTCGACCATTTTGGGGCCGACCTCAGGGGCAACCGTTTGTTTCTGGCCGCCGAGGTGGCGAAAACGGTCGAGGTCTTCGACCTGCAGACCGGTGCGCGGACCGGGAGTATCACGGGTTTCGGGCATCCCCTCATGATGTATTACCTGGCCGAGTCCGATCGCCTGCTCGTCACGGATGGAGGCTTCCCGGAGGGAGCCCCCGGCGCCGTTCAATTGGTGGACTGTAAAGACTACCGGATCATCAATACCGTCAAGCTCCCCCCCGGGGTGGACCACGGTGTGTTCAACCCGGTGGATCAATGCTATTACGTGGAGAGCGGACCCGAAGTCCCGGGCGGCAACACCCATCTGCTCAATGTCATCGATCTCAAGACCTTTACCCGGGTCGGGCAAGTCACGCTGCCCGGCGAATCCCACGAGGGCATGGTCGTCGACCGGGCGGGCAGAAAACTCTATGTGAATCTCACGGGCACCGATGAAGTGGGGGTCGTTGACCTGCGCAGCCGCCAGGTGGTCGCCCGCTGGCCCCTGCCGGCGGACGCCCATGTGGCCCACGCGATCGCCCTCGATGAGGAAAATCACCGGCTGTTCACCGTCAGCCGCAAACCGGCAGGGGAGTTTATTATTTTCGACCTGGACACGGGCAAGGTGGTGACCGCACTCCCCTGCGTCGGCGTGAACAGCGACATCTCGCGCGATGTGGCGAAGAAACGGATTTATATCACCGGAAGCGAGACGGTGTCGGTTTTTGCCCAACGCGATGCGGACCATAATGAGCATCTCGCCGAGGTGCCGTCGGCCTATCGCGCCAAATCGTCGATCTTCGTGCCCGAATTGAAGAGGTTATATGTCGCCGCTTCCGGCAAGGGCAAGCCGGACGCAAAATTACAGCTGCTGGTTTTTGAAACCCAGTGATCTGTCGCGTCCTCCGCCGGCCAACCTCCGCCGGCGCGTTCCATGGCCGGAGGTAGCCGGTCGTGAATGATCACTGCCCGGGTGCACAGATGCCGCAGGTGTTGAGAAAGAAATCCGTTCCCTTGTCGTCCACCAGAATGAACGCCGGGAAATCCTCCACTTCGATCCGCCAGACCGCTTCCATGCCGAGTTCGGGATAGTCCAACACCTCGACTTTGGTGATGTAATCCCGGGCCAGGATGGCGGCGACACCCCCGATGCTGCCAAGATAAAATCCCCCATGCTTCTTGCACGAATCGGTGACCGCTTTGCTCCGGTTGCCCTTGGCCAGCATGACCATTGAGCTGCGTTGCGACTGCAACAGGTCCACGTAACTGTCCATGCGGCCGGCGGTCGTGGGTCCAAACGAACCCGAGGCGAAGCCCAGCGGTGTTTTGGCCGGGCCGGCGTAATACACGGGATGATTCCTGATATAGTCGGGCAGACCCTGGCCGGCCTCAAGCCGCTCCTTGAACTTCGCATGCGCGCTGTCGCGGGCCACGATCAACGTGCCCGTCAAGGCGACGCGGGTGGGCACGGGATGTTTCGTGAGTTCGGCCAGGATCTCCGTCATCGGCCGGTTCAGGTCGATGGGGACGGGAGGGGCGTCTTGGAAGGCACGCATCCCGGGCGAAATGAAACGACCGGGATTGGTTTCCAGTTTTTCCAAAAAGAGCCCGTCGCGGGTGATCTTGCCCTTGAGGTTGCGGTCGGCGCTGCAGGAAACGCCCATGGCCACCGGGCAACTTGCCCCGTGACGCGGCAGGCGGACGATCCGGACATCGAGCGCAAAATACTTGCCCCCGAACTGCGCGCCCACGCCGCTTTGCCGGGTGAGCTGCAGCACCCTTGCTTCCAGCTCAAGATCACGGAAAGCGCGTCCCTGCTCGTTGCCGGTGGTGGGCAAACGGTCGAGATACTTGGTCGTGGCGAGTTTGAGCGTTTTCATGCACGCCTCGGCGCTGGTGCCGCCGATCACAAACGCGAGGTGATAGGGGGGACAGGCCGCGGTGCCGAGCAATTGCATTTTTTCCGTGAAGAACCTTTCGAGGCTTCCGGGATTGAGCAGCGCCTTGGTCTCCTGGAACAGGAAGAGCTTGTTGGCGGAACCGCCGCCCTTGGCCACGAACAGGAATTCATAATTCGCGCCCTCGGTGGCGTGGAGATCAATCTGCGCCGGCAGGTTCGTGCCGGTGTTGACCTCCTGGAACATGCCGAGCGGAGCGATCTGGGAGTAACGCAGATTTTCCCGGGTATAGCATTCGTAGACGCCTTGCGCGAGTTGCGCGGCGTCGTTGCCGCCGGTCCATACTTCCTGCCCCTTCTTCGCAAAAATGGCCGCGGTGCCCGTGTCCTGGCACATGGGCAGGATGCCATGCGCGGCAATTTCGGCATTCTTGAGCAGGGTCAGCGCGACATACCGGTCGTTGGCCGATGCTTCGGGATCCTGAAGAATTCCGGCCAGTTGCTCCAGATGCGCAGGCCGCAAATAAAAATTGAGGTCGTGAAAAGCTTCGCGCGCCAGACAGGTCAATGCCTCCGGGGCAATTTTCAATATTTCCCGACCCTCAAATTGCGCAGTGGAGACTCCCTCTCGGGAAAGCAGGCGATATTCGGTTTCGTCCGCGCCGAGGGACAGCGGATCCTGGTAGACAAATGCGGGTGTGGACATGGGAATAGGGAAAGAGATGGGCGCTCGCGGAGGGGAGGGCGACGTGGGGAGAAAACCGGTGGGGCCGTTATTGGTTCTGACCTGCGGCCGATGGCCGCCCCTTTCGATCAAGCCGTGTTTTTAAACCAACCAATGCGCATCTGGGAGGTCCGCTTGAGTGATATCGGTGCGGACTGCCTGAACACTCACATGGCTGCCTCCAGTATTCTTGTTCGAGGATCAACAGACCACCGCGCAAGCCATGCGTGGTGGTCTCCCGATACCGGCCCGGTCAGGCCCTTTGCAGGAAAGGCCGCAGGGAGCGGATGTCCTTGATGTTCTCCAAGTCGAGCACGCTATCGATAAGCCGGGAGCATTTCTCCGCACCAAGGCGGGGCGCCATCAGGTCACGGGCCTTGGTGACCACCTCGTCCCGAGGCATGGGATTTTGCGCCGTGCCCCGCACGGCTTTCACCCGCTCCGTGAGCGTGGTTCCGTCGGTCAGGGTCACCTCCACGATCGCCTGCCGCTCCGGATAGAGGCGTTCGAGTTCCTCATCAGGGGGAACCTGCACCTTGGCCCGCACTTTGAGAATGACCGGATCCTTCATCCGGGCTTTGTCATGGGCCACGTCGAATGAGACCGTCTTGTCCACGATCATCACCGCCACCAGGTGTTGCATGCAGATGTCCGGCATCTCCCGGTTGTTGACGGTTCTGGCTTCGCTGGTCGCGACCCGCACCACGACCTTCTGCACTTCGTCCGCCTCGAAGGGGCGGCGTTTCCGCATGTTCTGGATCGCATCAAGCGGCGCCTGGATGGGCGAGCCCACCGTCCATTTCTTGATGTTGGTCCGCGTGACCTCGTAGCGCTCGCCGAGCAGCTCGAGCAACTTGGCGGGATTCGCCTTCGGGGTCATCGCAATGAAGAAATTATCCGCGCCCGACAGGATGTCCGCCACGCCGGTGGCCCCCAGGTCGATCAGCAGGACGGACTCGACCGCATTATGCGCCGGCCGGCCGCCGAAGACCAATGATTTGGAAACATGCTCGAGGTCGCGCATCCACGCCGCCGTGCCGGAGGCCTGCTGGGCCGTATAATCAATGAGCCAGCGCATCTGCTGCGCGTTCAAGCCGGCCGCGCAACCCGCGGCGGCAGCCGAGCCGAAATTGGCGCCGACATTATGCGAGCTGTGGTGCGTCTCCATCTGGAAATCCAGGCCGCCGAGCGCCATGGCCATCCGCGTCCCAATGTCGTAGCCCAGCGTGACCGACCGCAGGAAGCGGGTTCCGCTGACGCCGAAATGCTCCCCGGCGGCCAGGGCGGCCGGCACGATGGAACAGCCCGGATGAGTGTGCGACGGAGCATGCGAATCATCGGTCTCATCGGAATGGGCAAGCATGCCATTCACCAGCGCTGCGTCCATGGCCCCGCACAGCAGCTCGGAACCGACCACCGTCGCCACCTTGTCCCCGGCGTGAAGCCGGGCAAATTTCAGCGCAACTATCGCGGGAGGCAGATCGGCGCCGGAAACCATGGCGGCGAGGGTGTCGAGGATGTGGTGTTTGGTTTTCTCCGTCGCCTCCGCGGGGACTTCATGGTTGGCGGCCTCGCTCATGTAGGCGCTCAGCTTGTTGATCACCGTGGGGTCCGCGGGCGGAGCCGCCGCCGCGTTGCTTTCCTCCGCGGCCTTGGCGGCAGCCGGCAGACCGGCGACAGCGACCAAGCACCCCAAGCCCTGCAGAAAATTGCGCCGGGTCAGGTCAGACGGATTGAGTGAGTTTTGCAGGGACAGTTTTGGGGCTTTCATAAACCAGAAGGATGGAGATTTCGCGGGAGATTCCCCGCAGCAAGGGGTGATGCCCCACTATATCGCCTGCCCCAGTGGCGAACCATCGGTGGTATCACCTAAAGCGATGGCGCGCTCATCGATCGAAACCGCTTCCGCAATCGCACGCCCCACCTCCACCGTTGTGGCTGTTCCGCCCAGGTCCCGCGTGCGCGGCCCATGCTGAATCACGGTCTCGATGGCGTGGATGATCGCCGCCGCCGCTTCCGGCTGGCCAAGGTGCTCGAGCATCATCGCCCCGGACCAAATCTGGCCGATGGGATTGGCAATACCCTTGCCGGCGATGTCCGGCGCAGAACCATGGACCGGCTCGAACATCGAGGGATAGTCGCGTTCCGGATTCAGGTTGGCCGATGGCGCGATGCCGATGGTGCCAGTCAGCGCGGGGCCGAGATCGGATAGAATGTCAGCAAAAAGGTTGGAGCCCACCACCACGTCGAACCAATCGGGATGCTGGACAAAATAGGCCGTGAGAATGTCGATGTGATATTGGTCCGTCCGCACATCGGGGTATTCCTGCGCCATCAGTTTGAAGCGTTCGTCCCAAAACGGCATTGTGACCGTGATGCCGTTTGATTTGGTGGCCGAGGTCAGGTGCTTTTTGGGGCGCTGGCGCGCCAGTTCAAAGGCATACCGCAGGATGCGATCGACTCCCCGGCGGGTGAAGACGACTTGCTGGAGGGCGATTTCATCCTCGGTCCCCTCATAAAGACGCCCCCCGATCGAGGTGTATTCACCCTCGTTGTTTTCCCGCACCACGCAAATATCGATATCGCCCGGATTGCGGTTGCGCAAAGGCGAGACCACGCCGGGCATCAGGCGCACCGGCCGCAGGTTGGTATATTGCCGGAAGCCGCGGCGAATCGCGATCAGCAGGCCCCACAGGGACACATGGTCGGGCACGCCAGGAAAGCCCACGGCCCCGAGATAGATCGCGTCGTGCTGCCTGATTTGGTCGAGTCCGTTCTCCGGCATCATCCGGCCTGTTTCATGGTAATATTGGCAACTCCAGGGAAATTGATCCCAAGCCAGGCGGAAGCCGAATTTCCTGGCCGCCGCCTCCAACACCGCGATGCCAGGTGGAACCACTTCGTTGCCGATGCCGTCGCCCGGAATGGTTGCTATGCGGTATTCCTTCATCGCTTGCGGTCCGCGGGCAGGCGACGGCGCTCGTTTTATCATCGGCAGACTATGGCCGCAACCCGCCTTTTACGCCATCCGTAGAACCACCTGAATTGCCGCCCCGTGGCTTTCGATTCATGAAAGCGCGCGGGCCAGTTCCGTCCGACCAGTAATGCACAATTTCTTGTAGATCATATTGAGCTGGAATTCGACCGTCCGCGAAGACTTGCCCAGCCGGCGGGCGACCTCGTTGTTAGGGCATCCCTCCGCGACCAGCAGCGCCACCCGGCGCTCACTCGGGCTGAGGAACTGCAGACGCTGCATCGCCTCGGTTCCCAGCTCCGTGTTTGAGCCATCAAGATTCACTTCCCCGGACAAAGTAACCCAGAAACCCGGGCGCACCAACGAGCCCTTGAACGGCTGGCTGACATCGACCTTGGCGACCAGCCGCGGGATCTCGGGGTGCACCACCCGCGCGCTTTCGAGTCCGACCGTCACCCCGCGGGCCGCGCCCTGAGCCCAGATGCCGGCCAGCCGGGTGCAGGCCGCGATGATTTCGGGCGGGATGTGAAAACAGCGGCGCGTGTTCACTGTGCGGGCTTCCTTGAATCCGTAGTTCCATACCGCGCAAAGGTCGTAGGCTTCCGGCGTGGCAAAGCCGAGGTTGCACTCCGCATCCAAAAACATCACCGGGATCGGCAGGCCCGACAGAAATCGCTCCATCCCATCGCTCCGGCTGCGTTCGCGCTCCAGCAGCCGCAGGCGGCGCAGGCCCGCGTCGATCACCGGGTGGAGATTCGCCAGAAATTCCTTTTCCTCGTCAACAAAGTCGCCCTGGGCCTTGCTCCGCCGGATGCTCAGGACTGCATCCGGCCGCGCCCCGTCCCAAAAGGCCAGGTGTACGAACTGGTTCCAGCCCCAAAACTGTTCCTCGCGCTCGAGACGCCGCTGGCCGGCTTCCGGATCCTCCTGCACAATTTCCGAATAGGTATACAGCTTCACCCGGGGGTGAGCCGCCAGAAACGGGCGGGATATGCTGAGGCTCGTCACCGGCCGGTTGCCGCCCTCGGCCCCGACCTCCACGTGATGCCGCCCCTCCAGCGGCTGGAAATCAACAATGCCGAGCATCAGGCTGCAGGAGTGATGCGGCATCACGCTGTGGAGCAAACGCAGATTGGCCCGCCAAAAACTGTCGAGGTCGAGAGCGGTCTGCAGATCAAAGATTGGGCGTTCAGCCTTGCGTTTTGATAGCACGGGGTGGGGTATCGCCTTTGTGCATCAGCGAGAGATAAGCCGTGTTTTATTTTTGCCGGTGGCGAACGCAAGCCTAAGCATGCATCGATCGAAAGGGGTCCCGAAAATCCGGATTTCGGGAAGTGCCATGAGGCTCGGCCAAATTTTCGCGGACCCGGAATCAGTGCAACCACGGAACGAAAATATTTTCCCTTCCGCGGTCCATTTACATTGCCACCTTTTTCCCTTTGCCGGAGACTGTTGCAAACCCAAGCGCCATCCAATCGCCGGTGCTTTAGGTGATTCCACCGATGTCATTCCGCCCCGGAAAGCATATTCTACCCGCCTATAGTTGGGTCACATCCTCGATGTGACCTTGTATCCCTTACCCACCATGCACAGACGTAATTTCATTAAGTCGGCAATTGGCGCGGGAGCGGCCTACAGTGTCTTGGGTCCAACTTCGTCCGCCGCGGCGGACATGACGCCGTTGCCGGCAGCGGCCGGCGAACCCTCATTTCAAGTCCGCTCCGACGTCACCCCCTACGTCGCCAATTTCATCGCTGAAGCCCAATACGACGACCTGCCCTCCGAGGTGATCGAGTTGGGCAAAAAATCACTGCTCGATGCCTTCGGCCTGGCGCTGGTGGGAGGCAAATCGAAAGGCGGCCATACTTTGCGCCGTTATTTCGACTCGCTGGGGTGCGCTCCCGGCAACGTCCGGGTCCTCGGGACCGCGGAGCGGTTGCCGCTCCGTTTTGCCGCCTTTGCCAACGGCGTTTCCATTCACATGGAGGACTTCGACGACACCCAGCTCGCGGTGGCCAGGGACCGGGTGTATGGACAACTGACCCATCCGACGGCACCCGTGTTTCCCGCAGCCATCGGGACCGCCGACACCATGCATGTGAGCGGCAAGGAATTCATGCTCGGCTACCACGTCGGGATCGAAGTCGCCTGCAAGATCGCGGAGGCGTGCTCGCCCCGGGCTTACAAAAACGGCTTTCATTCGACCGGCATATTCGGGGCATTTGGCAGCATGGCGGCCTGCGCCAAGCTGCGCGGCTACAACGCCGAGCTCATTTGCCAGGCCCTCCCGATCGCCGCCAGCCAGGCCTCGGGCCTGTCGCAGAATTTCGGCACCCTGATGAAACCATTTCATGCGGGTCACGCCGCCGAGGCAGGCGTGATTGCCAGCGACCTCGCGGCACTCGGCTGGGACGGCGCCGAAAGCATTTTGGAAGCCCAGAACGGATTTTTTCATGCCTACGGAGGCAGTTACGATCCGGATTCGCTGCTGAACAAACTCGGGCATCCTTGGACCTTCGCTTCCCCGGGGATCTCCATCAAGCCCTACCCCTCCGGCTCGCTCACCCATCCGGGCATGACGGAAATGGCGCGCTTGATCAGCACCGAGGGGATCAAAGCGGCCGATGTCGGCCAGGTGGAGGTGGGGACAAATTCACAGATGCCGAAATCCCTGCACTATCATACTCCCAAGAAGGGACTGGAGGGCAAATTCAGCATGGAGTATTGCATGGCCGTGCTGCTGGTCGCGGACAAGGTGGGTCTGGGCGAATTCACCGACGCGGTCGTCAGCCGGCCGGATATGCAGGAGATGATCGGACGGGTCCGTTTCTACGTCGATCCGGAGGCGGAGGCGGCCGGCTACTCCAAGATGACCACCATACTTAAAATCCATCTCAAGAACGGACGCACGGTGTCGGGCAAGGCGAACTTCGGCAAGGGCAGCCCGGCTAATCCCATGAGTTACGACGAGGTCGCCGAAAAATTCCGGGGCTGCGCCTCCTATGCGGGCTGGCCGGAGGAAAAAGCCCGCCGGATCATCGAAGGCGTGAAACACCTCGAGGATTTGCCGGACGTTGGCGCACTCACTGCACTCTGCGTAGGCTAACATCATTGCGAACGGTAAACATCAAACCGGCCGGTTGCTCCACCATGACCGCGACCGATCCCCGCCGTCCTTCGCCGCCGCCCGCGAAATTCAATTCTCCCTGCCTTGCCGATTGGCCGGTCACCGTGGCCGATCCTGGTGGCATTTTGCCGGGCATATCCCTGCTATGAAATACCTCCGTCACCTTTACATCCAAGTCCTCATCGCCGTGATCCTGGGCGGGGTGTGCGGTCATATCTGGCCCGGCTTCGGCACAGCGCTCAAGCCGTTCGCCGATGCCTTTATCAAGCTGATATCGATGTTGATCAGCCCGATCATCTTTTGCACGATCGTGGTCGGGATCGGCAGCATGTCCGACTTGAAAAAGGTCGGCCGCGTCGGGCTGAAAGCCCTCATCTATTTCGAAATCGTCACCACGCTTGCGCTCTTGATCGGGCTGTTGGTGGTCAACTGGGTGCAGCCCGGGGCGGGCATCCATGCCAACGCGGCCTCGCTGGACGCAGGCGCCGTCAGCGCCTACGTCAACCCGGCGAAAAAAATGGGCCTGGTCGACCATTTGCTGAATATCATTCCCAGCACTTTGCCCGGGGCCCTGACTTCCGGTGAAGTTCTTCAGGTGTTGCTGGTGGCCATCCTCTGTGGCGCCGCGCTGGTGCAAATGGGGCCCAAGGGCCGGCGGGTGACCGAGCTGCTGGAAGACACCTTCAAGATGCTCATGCGCGTGGTCAGTTTCATCGTGATACTGGCCCCTCTGGCCGCCTTCGCTGCAATCGCGTTCACCGTCGGAAAGTTTGGCCTCCAAAGTCTCGCCGGCCTCGCCTCGCTGATGGCCTGCGTGTTTCTGACCATGGCGGTGTTCATCGTCGTGGTGCTGGGCGGCATCCTGCGCCTGAGCGGCATGGGCTTGTGGCGCTTCCTCCGCTACCTCCGGGAGGAATTGTTCCTCGTGATCGGCACTTCCTCGTCAGAAACCGCCCTGCCCGGATTGATTGCCAAGATGGAAAACCTGGGCTGCTCGAAACCGGTCGTCGGTCTGGTCGTGCCGGCCGGATATTCTTTCAACCTCGATGGCACCTGCATCTATCTCACCATGGCCGCGGTCTTCATTGCCCAGGCCACCGACACCCCGCTGAGCCTGAGCCAGCAACTGGGCATGCTGGTCGTGTTGCTGCTTACCTCCAAAGGTGCGGCCGCCGTCACTGGGGGGGGCTTCGTCACCTTGTCGGCCACCCTCGCTTCCATCCAGATTGTTCCGGTGGCCGGGCTCACCCTGATCCTGGGCATCGACCGCTTTATGTCGCAAGCGCGCACCATCGTCAATCTGATTGGCAATGCGGTCGCCGTAGTGACCGTCGCCGCGTGGGAGAAGGAATTGGATCATAAGCGCGCCCAAAAGGTCCTCGCCGGCGAACCGCCCGAGAGCGGGTCAGGCAGCATCAAATAGCACGGTCCGGCGTATCGGCCGGGAGACAGAACCCACGCGTTGTACGCTCAGCCTGAATTTTGCATCAGGAAATTCGCTGGCTGCCCGGGCTGGGATCGAACCAGCATCGGCTGTCCGCCCGTTAAATTGCAACAGTGAGGAAAGCACCGGGGCACAACACGGGGCACAAAATTTAGGAGAGCTTGCGGAGGTCGTGCGAGCTTGGGCACAACTGCCGGCGCAAATTCACTTTGCTGTGCTCGCTTTGGTCAAAGCGTCCAAGGGAGGAGTGCAGTGAAAGTATTAGAGCAGAGTAAAGGGCCGGAGTTGCATGCATGACTTGCTCCTCACACTTCACAGCAAGCTCGCTGCAACGCCAGCCAATCCGACGTTAAACTAGAGCCTTGAAATCAGGCTCCTCGTTCTTGGCCGGCGTACGAACAACACATTCGGCCAGTGTCACTGCACCCTCACGATGGTGCATTTCCGGCACGAGCGTTGGCCGTTGAGTTAATGGCCGTGCGACCCAAGTGCCATGAGACGGGTTCAGGCGGCGCGATAAATCCAGTGCGGTTGCAGCAGTCGCAATAAACCAGCCGGCCCGATTTCCCGTCATACAACATCCCGGCGCCCTCGCACCAAGGGCACCGAATTTTCTGGGCAGGCTCCTCGGTGGCACCCAGCCGCACCCACCGCTTTGCAGTGGCGCCAAACAGTGTTCTTTGGGTCGTTTATCACTCCGCTCGGGCATCGCTGTAAAGGTTTGGGTTTCAGGTTTGGCGGCAGTCGAGCTACTCGAGGGAGAAGCTGTCGCGGTAGCTGTTAAGGGCGGCGGCGAATTCGCCGCGGTTGAGGCTGTCGTTGGGCCGGAATTGGACGGTGTCCGGCGCGAGGAACACGGCGGCCAGGAAGCCCTTGTTCAACGCGATCTGGACGTAGCCGCGTTTGTCCGCGGGGATGTCGGCCAAATCCGCCACAACCAGTGTGCTCCCGTTCGTGCCCATCGCGGTCACGTCCGTGCCCGCCAGCGCCCGGGCCTGCGCATCCTGGCCTAGCGCCCGCACGAGTGCGACCGCGAGCTCGAGTCGCGTGATGATCAGGTTCGGCTCAAAGGAGCCGTTCGCCGGCGCGAGCAGGCCGTCGACGCTGTAATCAAAATGCCGCAGCGTGGCACCTTTGGCGGCGACCGCGGCAGCGAGCGGTTGCAGTGTGCCGGTCGCATCGGGGAAACTTGTGCCGTTGATTGCCTGGCGCAGCGGTGTGTTGATCGCCATGGCGTCGGCAAAGTCCGAGCGGGTCACGGTCCACCACGGGCGGAAGGTATTGTCGCCGAAGGTGTCGAGGTAGCGGTGCTTGAGCGCGTGGGTGATTTCGCTCTCGTAGGGGTTGCCGGCGATGTCGCTCACCGCGCCGAGGTTGAACGTCGTGCGGTCGATGAACGTGTGCACGTCGTCCGGCAGTGCGAGCGCGACGGGCGAGGTGGCCTGTGGCACGGAGGCGAGGCCGCGGGCTCCGCGCACCTCGACAACCCAGTCGCCCGGAGTCGGGCTGACGACCTTCAAGTAGCGGCGGGACGCGCTAATGAAAAAGAGCACGCTGCCGGAGGCGGAGTAGGTGTGGCCGTCCGGGCTGTAGAGCCGCAAGATGAGGATGTTGCCGAAGAGCGTGAGGTCGGTGTTGCCGTATTCGATGGCGACCTCGAGCTGGTCCGTGCCGGGGTCGACCGCGAAGTGGCGCGCGTTGGAACTGTCGGGCCCGGGCGTGGCCGTCGGGCTGTAGTTGATGGTGAACGTCTCGGTGGGTGCCTTGGTCGTGGTGACCTGCGCGTTGTAGCTTGCGCGCGCGAGCGACGCGTAGGGCTTGGACAGATTGAAGGCCTTGTCAACGGCGGCCCAGGCGTTGATGTAGCCTGCGCCGACCTCCCATTCGGCGTAGCCGGGCATGGCCGTGGCGGTGTCGATGAGGATCTGTTTTATCTGGTCGGGGGTGAGCAGCGGGTTGGCGTCGAGCAGGAGCGCGACCACGCCCGCGACGTGCGGCGTGGCCATCGAGGTGCCGGAGATCTGCGTGTAGAAGGGCAGGTAGGCGGCGGGTATCTCGGTGTCGCTCGTCAGGCCGTTGGCGACGACGTTGCTGGAGGAACGCGTGGAGACGATGGCGGCGGTGAACTTGCCGGCGTCGGTCGCGAACTCGCGGCCGGTGCCGGGTGCCGTGATCGTGGGCGCGTCATAGTCATTGTTGGGATCGCTGTCGGCGAGGCGCTGCTCCTTCGGCGTGCCGCGCGAGGAGAAGCTGGCGAGCCCGCCCTCCTTGGTGCCGGCGGCCACGCCGATGACCCACGGAGCCTTGGCGTAAGGATTCATCGTGTCGGGCGCGGGGCCGGCGTTGCCGGCGGCGAAGACGGCGGCGATGTTGCGGTCGTGCGCGGCCTTGGTGGCGATATTGATGGGATCAGCCGGGTCGAACGCCCCGCTGCCACCCCAGGAGTTGGAGATGACGCGGATGTGGTAGCGCGGCTGGTTGGCGAGCGACCACTCGAAGCCGCCGAGCGCGGCGAGGATGAATTCGACGGCGCCCGAGCCGCAGCCGATGAGCTTCGCGCCCGGAGCGACGCCGCGGTAGAGCCCGCCCGAGCGGACGCCCGAGCCGCCGACGATGCCGGCGCAGTGGGTGCCGTGGCCGATGTGCGTGTCGGTG
>DATFUQ010000013.1:0-2618 GCA_035260745.1 Lacunisphaera sp.
CCACCCCGCCCCTGGCCTGCTCCTCGCGGCAAAGCGCGAGCCAGTCCTTTCGCATGTCGCGCCGCATCCGGAGCAGAGTGCTGTAGACGCCCGTCACGACCGTGATCGCCCGGACGAGCCAGTACACGTCGAACAGGAGCACCGCCCAGGCCACGAAGATCGCTCCGGGCAGCTTGAAGACGATGGGAATCCAGGCCGGCGCGGTGAGCAGGACCCACGTGAGCCCGCCTGGCGCAGCCTCGAAAAAGCGGGCCCCGAACTGGCGGAGAGCCTGCTCCCAGACCGGCGCGGGAGGCGGCGCCTCGATCACGGCCACAGACCGATTATGGGCTGGGAATAGAAATCGGCCGGCCAGCCTTGTATTTCGCATGCAAAACCTTCAGCACTTCGATGGCCCCACTTTCGAGGCCGACGTGCTCAATTCCGCTGACCCGGTGGTCGTTGATTTCACCGCCGAATGGTGCCCGCCGTGCCACATGATGGCGCCGGTCGTGGAGCGCTTGGCGGACGAGTTCGCCGGCAAGGTCAAGATCGGCAAGCTTGACGTCGACAACAACCAGGAGCTCGCCATCCGCTACGGCGTCCAGGGCATTCCAACCCTTGGCCTGTTCCGCGAGGGCAAGCTGGTGGACCGCCTGGTCGGATTCCCGGGTGGTGCCGCCCCGATCCGCGAGTGGATCGAGAAGAGCGCAGACGTCACAACACTCAAGAAGTAGCTTTTCGGGGTAGGGCGGCCGGGGAAATCCCGGCCGCCTCTTTTTGTGTCTGCATGACACGTTGTCTGGCTCATTGGCACGGAGAAATGCGGACTACGTTCAGTACCTCCACACCATGTTCCGTGTCCCGAGCCTCTGTGAGCATGGGTCGTGCTGGTGCGCGTGGGGCCCGCAGCGCGCAGCCTGATCTTGCGTTTCAAGGGGAGGAATACGACTTATGTTTCTTGACGGACTCGTGCCTAGTCCAAACTGGCTGAATTCAGGCGACACCGCCTGGCAGCTGACGGCCGCGACGCTCGTGGGCCTTCAAAGTGTCCCTGGCCTGGCGATTCTCTACGCCGGATTGATGAAGCGGAAGTGGGCGCTCAACTCGGCGCTGATGGTTCTTTACGCATTCGCCATGAGCCTCCTCGTCTGGACGCTGTGGGGCTACAACATGAGCTTCGGCAACTCCGCGGGCCTGTTCGGGCAGGACATCATCGGCAAGCCCTGGCCGGTGAACTTCGCCTGGACCGAGCTGTCGCAGTCGACCATCCCGCTGCTCACCGCCAGTGGCGGCTTGCCCCCGATTCGATTCCCAACCTCCGCGATGGTGTACTTCCAGTTCGTCTTCGGCGCGATCACCGTCATCATCCTTGGTGGCGCGCTCCTCGGCCGCATGAACTTCAAGGCGTGGATGCTCTTCGTCCCGCTCTGGATGACGGTCGTCTACCCGGTTGGCGCCTTCCTGATCTGGGGCGGCGGCTGGCTCGCGCAGCAGGGCGCGGTCGACTACAGCGGCGGCTACGTGATCCACGTCGCGGCCGGCATCTCGGGCGTGGTCGCGGCGGCGGTGGTCGGTCCGCGTCTCTTGAAGGACCGCCAAGAGAACAATCCGAGCAACCTTTTGATGGCCATCGCCGGCGGTGGCCTCCTTTGGCTCGGCTGGAACGGGTTCAACGGCGGCGACCCGTACACGGCTAACGCCGACGCGGCGGCGGCCGTGTTGAACACCAACCTTGCCACCGCGACTGCTCTCATCGTATGGATGCTGCTGGACGTGTTCATGACCGGCAAGAGCAACGTCGCCGGAATGATCAACGGCATGATCGCCGGCCTCGTCGCCATCACGCCTGGTGCCGGCTGGGTCAACGGTTTCGGCGCCATTCTCATCGGCGCCCTGGCCGCAGTGCTCCCGTGGTTCACGATGCAATACCTGCCGCGGGTCGGGTTCTTCAAGAAGATCGACGACACGCTTGGAGTAATGCACACGCACCTTTTCCCTGGCGCGATCGGCGGCTTGATGGTCGGCTTGATCGCCGACCCGCAGATGATCCTCTACCCGGGCAGCGGCAAGACAGCCGACTCGGCCGTCACGGGCCTCTTCTACGGCAACCCGCACCAGTTCTTCGTTCAGCTGCTGGCGCTGGGGGTGGTCCTCGTCTACGACGGCATTGCCACCTTCATCGTGATCAAGGTCGTCGGCTTCCTCGTCCCGCTGCGAATGTCGGCGGCCCACCTCGAGATCGGCGACGAGATGGTCCATGGGGACGTCTCCCTCGACCTGGGTACGCCCCGGATAGGCGTCGAGCCGCCTTCGGTTCCCCTCACCCACTTCGATCCGCCCGGCGGAGTCCCGGCATAAGTCCTCGGGGACGGTGCCGTGCCAACCGCACGGCCGGCACCGCCCCAAATTCGTGTTACTTACACGTATTTCAAGCCATCTGATAGGGAGAAGATTTGAGCCATGGAACCTTTGTACATCGCAGGGATCGTCGGCTTCTGGACGCTTCTTCTGGTGGTCGTCAAACGGCGCAGCCCCGGAGAGGTATAACCCCGCACAACCCGAATGGCCGCTGGTTCGGGTCCGGCGGCGGTGACTAGCGGTGGCCGGAGGGGCCGCCGCTTGTCTCTTGTCTGCAG